>CAYNDW010000211.1:0-8527 GCA_964395375.1 uncultured Cytophagia bacterium | reverse complement strand
GCTGTAGAGCAGGCACCCGAAGAACCCGAAAGGAAACAGCGCCATCGGCAGCGGCCCGTCCTCCTTCACCGTTTTCGTGACTATGTAGGTGAAATAGCGGTCGATCCCGATTTCGGCCGCGAGCATCCGGTCGATCAGGCGTTGATAGGCGTCGATGTCTTTCGCCACCAGCTTGAGCCGATATTGTTTCATGAGATAATCCACCAAACGCGCCGTGGTGTCGCCTTCGCGCCGCAGGATGTTGGCGATTAGGCCAACTTCCTCCCCGCTGAGTTTTACCACGTCGGCCAATTCAAGCGCGGCTGGAATGAGCATTTGCAAATGCGCCTCGCTGGCGCGAGCATTGACGTCGAATACTTTGACGGCTTTCTTTGCGGCGCGTAAAAATTCGAGAATGGTTTGCCGCGCGACTTTGGAGCGTTGCGCCAACGTGCCGAACACCACGGCGTCAACCGTGGGCGCGAGTTCCTTGGCCTTCGCGTTGAAGGCGAGATAGTCAAAGGCGACGTCGAACGAACAACGAAAACTGGGAACGCCTTTGATGTCAAGCGCGACGAGCACCGTGCCCGTGCCTTTCTTGCGATCGACCTGCACATAATCCGTATTCAGCCCGCGTTGCGTGAGCGTGCGCAACAATTCCTTGCCCATGCCGTCATCGCCCACGCGCGAAACCAACAAGCCTTGCAAACCCAATTGCTGCGCATTCATCACCACATTCGCCGGCGCTCCGCCCAAATGGCGCTGGTCTTGATAAATATCCCACAACACTTCGCCGACACCGGCGAGTGAAAATTTTTTGGTGCGGGTGTGCATGGTAGTCCTTCATAAAACCCGGCAAGGGTTTAAAACCTTCGCACGAGCGGGTGTCACATTTTAAACGGCGTGGGCGTGAAAGAAAGAATGAAAATCAAAAACGTAAAATAGGCGAGCAGTTGGCGTTTGAGATCAAGCGGCTCGCCATCGTCTTGCGTGGGCGGATGGCGATAACCGAACCACAGCAGCATCATAACCAAGAGCACCCAACCATGGTATTCGATAATGCAAAGCAGCGCAAACATCGCCATGTTGACGGGATAAATTTTTTGCCCGCGATCGCCTAACAGCGCGTACAAAATATGGCCGCCATCAAGTTGGCCGATGGGCAGAAGATTTAACGCGGTCACAAACAGTCCGGCCCAACCAGCATAGGCAAGCGGATGCAGCAGCGTGTCTTGCCCCTCCGGCAACGGCCCAAGCGCGAGATCACTCAGCGCCTTGAAGAGTAGTGAGTCGCCCAAAGTAATTGTGCCTTCCGCACCCGAGACCGGCATGAGGGTGGACATTTTGAGGCCGAAGTAAATTGCCGGAAGAGTCAACGCCAAACCCGCGAGCGGGCCTGCCACTCCGATGTCAAAGAGCGCGCGCCGATTGGGCATGCGGGCATCCATGCGAATGACCGCGCCTAAAGTTCCAAAAGGCGAAAGCGGAAAGGGGATAAAGAACGGCAGCGTGGCGTGAATACGATAGCGCACGCACATGAGGTAATGCCCCATCTCGTGCGCGAACAAAATCCCGATGATGCCGGCGCTATACCACAAGCCCGCGGACCATTTGCCATGAGAGGCATAGCCGGTGAAAAAAGTTGAAACACACGTGAGCACAAACAAAATCACATGCAAACGCGGTTGGTCGGAGCGCAACGCCTCCGTCAGCCAAGCCGTTGCCGGCGTGGCCGTGGAAGTGTGCGGCGTTTCTTCCCAAGCGGATGGGGTTGGATTGGACATGTTCTCGGTTCTCGATCCTCGTTTAATAATGATGGAAGCTCCTAGTGGAATTGCCAAACGACTTTGCGCGTGATCTTGCACCACGCCCAACTCCAGCCGATCAAAACTGTTGATGAGGGCGACGAGTTCGCCGGGCCGCGCATAGCCATAAGATGGAAGTAAATTTGTGTCATGAAAATTCCCGCAATGAATTTCACAACTGCGCCGGCCGACAAACTCGTCGAATGCGCAGCGCGAAATATTTGAGATCAAGTTGCCGAAGTCCGTGAGCAACGTAACGATGCCTGAAGGCGGCGCGAAGTGTTGGCCGTGCCAGTTCATCGGCAACGCAGTTTAATACTCGCGCGCATGACTTACTCTTCCGTTTTAATGGCAATGCAGCTTATCTCAATGCGGCCGTCGCGCGGCAAACGCGCCACTTGCACGGTTTCGCGCGCAGGCGGGTTGCTGCCTTCCGGAAAAAATTCGCTGTAGGCTTCGTTATAAAGTTTGAAGTCGTTCATATCGAGCAGAAAGACCGTGGTTTTGGCCACGTCTTTATAATCCATGCCCGCGGCTTGCAACACCGCGCCGAGGTTCTTTAAGGCTTGCCGCGTTTCTTCTTTGATATCGCCAATGATCAAATCGCCGGTTTCGGGATTGATCGCAAGCTGGCCGCTGCAAAAGAGCGTATTGCCCACTTTGATGCCGGGACTATACGGCCCGATCACAGGCGCGCCGCCAACGGGATCGATGCGCTCGCGTTTGGTCGGCGCCGGCGGCGGTTGCAACAGCGTGCAGCCGGAAATCAGAATTGCGCTCAATAACAGAGTCGGTTTCAACATGGTTTCTCCTTCCTCGGGTTAAGCTTGAGTTTATGGTGCGTCATTAAGTTTATGCTCGGCGTCGCTTTTTCATTCTCTCCCAAAAGTATTTGAAAGATGCAGAATGCCTCGCTGCAATATCGGGTTTGAATTTTGGCGCGATTCTTTTTGCAAAGTCGAGCTTATTGAAAGCGGTATGTGGGAATTGTTGAAGCCAACATTCGGTAAGAATTTTCTGCGCATTCAATTGTCCGGTCTCCGAGGGCGCGCGATATTTTGCTCTGGGCAAGACGGCGAGAATAGCGGCATCATCTGCTAAGAACCAAGCTTCCAACTCTCGGATAGCGACACAGACGAACAAATATCTTTCCGCCGGCGGCTTGCGTACTTCTTGCTGAATCTGTGGATCAAACTCTTGCATGATGCTGGCAATACAGGGAGATTGATCGCGGTCCAAAATGATAAAACCCGCGCGATAATGCAAATCACGAAACGTTTCTAACAAACTTGGAGCCGCTCGAATCAGTTTTTCGCGGTTGTTCATGCTACGAATATCAAAGCGTAATTTTGGAAAATTCTTATGGAGCAGTTTATCCCAGAACGCGCGATCCGATGGCCCTTCGACTCCGACTCCAATCGTCATGGAATGCCTCCTAATGTGCCTTGCACCCACAACTCACCAAGCCGGAAATGCTTTTGGAATCTTTTGATCTCCGGAATATCAGAGGCGCGTTTTATTTTGGTAAAGCCGTCGATCTTGTCAAACAAAACAACTTCGCCGGAGGTGAGATGATCTAAGAAAGCGGGATTATGTGTTGTGATCAAGAACTGCCGCTGTTGCGCTGTGGCTCGCAGAATTTGCACAAGATGTTCGGAGAGATGAGGATGAATGCCGTTTTCCGGCTCCTCAATGGCAACAAGCGATGCGTGTTGCGCCGTCCAATGCGCGATAACCATGAACGCTAACAAACGAATCGTGCCGTCTGAAACCGAGTTGGGATTGATCGCGCCTCGGATTTTTTCTTCAACCACCTGAAACGCCCATTGCCCTTCAATCGGCAATTGCGCCGTCTTCAGTCCTTGAAAACCGGCGACCGTACTTTTGAGTCCTGCGACGATAGCGTCCATTGCGCCTTTGCCGTTTTGCATTTCGAGTTTGTGCAATATGACGGCAAGATTTTCACCCGCAGGGCCGAGATCGATGTCGGGAATCTCCTTCGCAGGAACACGCGCCACTTGCGGGCTTATGTTGAAGAAACGCCAGTTGGAGATGATGTGCCGCAGCATCACACATGGCGGGCTAAAGAAGCCGACGCCAAGAGCCAATCTTGTCGCTTCTTGTTCGGGAACTCTTATTTTCTGAGAATGTGCTTTGCCTTTTTGGCTTGGGTCGAAGATCTCGACTTCGCTGGCGTTGCGCTGTAGTTTGTAGCGCAAAGTTTGACGCTGCTTGTCTTCGATATCTGCCTCCAAAATCTCTGCAACCACTTTGGGCAAACTCTCTGAACTGCGCAAGTCCAGTGTGACAGAATAATTGAAAGACAAGAAGTGGTAGCGACTATCTTCGGTTTCAAAACCGACTTTCTGAGCTTTTGAGAAATCCAATTTCACGCTCAAACGCAAGGGTTTGGGCTGCGCCCTCTCGCGCACTCTTTTGTTGCGAACTTCCGCCGGCCCGCCCCATTCATTCACCGCGGACTCGGCATTCTGCAAAACGGCGTGCTGAAGAAAGCGCAGGGCGGAAATCAAATTCGTTTTGCCCGAAGCGTTCGCACCGACTAAGAAATTGAGGCGGTCAAAATGCAGGGTTTGCTCCGGCGTTCCGAAGCTTTTGAAGCCTTCAATTTTTAATTCCGTAATCATCTTTCAACACTCCAACTCTCACGTGAACGCACTTCAGCTTGCAACCTCGCCACCAAATCGCCGAAAGAATCCATCGCCTCGCCGGTTTGCATTAAATGCGTATTCAGTTGCTTCGCCAAGAGCGCGAGCCGCGCAAATGCGCCGTTTGCTTCATGCGCATGAATAGGCAAAATGGAATTGTTCGTTAGCAAAGGATCGGCGTCGAGCGCAATCTCGTCGCGTTCGACCGCGCGCGTAAAATCAACTGTGCCCGGTATCGGCGAAAACGCGGCGAGGCGAATGCCGACTTTGAGCGAATGCACATACGCCATGCTCAGAATGACTTCATCAAGCAACTGGCCCGGCAAGCCGATGAGCACGTAGGCATCGAGTTCGTGTGGACCAAAGCCCGCGGCTTGCAAATGCGCCACGCCGCGGCCGAAAGACTCGTTGCTTACTTTCATGCTCATATCGCGCTGGCGTTCTTCGCTGCCGCTTTCATAAGCGAGCCGCACGGTCTTAAAACCCGCACGCCACATGAGCCGCGCGGTTTCCGCATCAATGAACTTCACTTGCAAACCGTTCGGTGTGTGAAAAGTGGAATGAAGATTCTTGTTGATGATCTGCTCACACAACGGCAAAAAATGGCGATCACGATTCGTGAGCAACGCGTCATCATAAAATGCAAACTCGCGCACGCCCAAGCTCTTGTGGAGCCAATCCAATTCTGCCATGACGTTTTCAATCGAACGCCAGCGATACTGGCCGGAGACGATGCGTGAGGCGCAGAACGTGCATTTCAACGGGCAGCCGCGCGAGGTCATGATCGTGGCGTAGGGCAAATTGGGATAAAGATCGAACGCGGGAAAGGGCAAATTCTCCAATGCAAAATTTTCTCGCGCCAGCCTCTCTCCTACCTTGTTGCCTTGCATCGCGGCTGCGACCAAAGCTCCAATCGCATGCTCCGCTTCACCGGCGATCACCACATGCGCGCCGGAGTGTTGGCGCGCATGTTCATTGCACAACGTCGCATAAATACCGCCGAGCATGATCGGTGTTTTCGGAAACAACTCGCGCAACACGGCAATCGCTTCTTGCACGCCGGGATACCAATAGGTCATGCCGCTGGTGACGAGTATTGCGTCCGGTTTTTCTTTTTCCAGACAAAGCTTTTTAAAAAGCTCCATTGGCAAACCATAGCGCGCGTAAATGCGCGGCACGTGGCGAAAACATACCGGCTTTGCAATCGGTGTGCGCACAAACTTGCCCGTGTTCCATTTTTGATGAGCCGGTCGAGCTAGCCCTTGCCATTCGAGCAACGCGGGATGGCTGCGATCCATGCAATCCACCAAACGCACTGCATAGCCTTCACCTCGCAAGACTGCCGCGAGATAGAGCAGGCCCATGGGCTTGAGCCAAAAGTCGTAAGCCGCGAAGTCGGTGATCCAGGGGTTGATGAGGAGGAGTTTGACAGAACTTTGCTGCATTCTTAGTGTTTCTTCGCAAGTACTTTGACTAATTCTTCTTTTTCAAGCACGCGATCGTAAAGCTCTTTTCGGATTTCTCGGCTCGAAAGGTCAACCTTTACACGCTTGAGAAACTCGCGAAAGTCAGGATTAATAACAGCAAGTTTGTTGACGGTTTCCCAATCAACCAGTTCCTTGGATTTTGCTGGCAATAGAATTACGGTTGAATCCGGATCATCAATATCAATACGAATGACGCCAATGCCAAATGCGGTCGAGAGACGTTCGAGTTCGCTGTGAAAATCTTCATCATTATCCACTTCTGCGGCAACCAGAAAACCTTCGTTCGCCCACGACGAATTTGACACAGCCTGAAAAAAAGCTTCCCGCAAATTGCTTATCGAAAGTTCGCGTTTTAGTTCAAAAGAATAGAACTTAACAGCGCTATTCCCCATTAACGAACTAACTTCAACGACTTCTTCTTTCCAATCGCTGAACGGAAAGTAACAGCCAACGACATCAGGATGAACCCATTCACCAAACTCTTTCTTGTCTGACCTGCTGTGGCGAATGGTCTTGAGATAAGCTTTGAGATAGTAAAAACCATAATAGACGAGGAATGGGTGAAGGTCCTTTTCGAAGTACTCTATCTTTTTCGAGGTCTTTGGGGTTTGGATATCGAGAATTTTGCTGCCCAAGTTCTCTATAAGCGAGCGTAAGACGAATCTCTTAGGCCGCGAACCTGTCGTAATAAATTCGGACTGCGGGTTGTCACGAACATCGACATATAGCAAAGCCCCAAGTGAAGCCCACGGTGTCTTGCCTTTCGTGGGCAACTCGCGATCATAACCTTTCAACTGGGCGATTTCCCAAATTTCAGGTGCGGTGAGCGGGCGTTTTTCATCCTTAATCACCTTGCGCGCGAGTTGCAAGAAAGCACTGGCCATAAACAAGCCTCCCTGTTTTGCGAATTTGCTGTACGCTATTCATCTGTAGATCGTCAAGTTCATTGCTTTGACGATCCACTATCTACAATCCACTATCCTCAATCTTCAAACCCGCGAGCTTTTCATACGCCTCCAAATACTTCTCGCTCGTCACGCGCACGACTTCTTCGGGCAAATTCGGCGCGGGCGGTTGTTTGTTCCATTTTATAGAGAGCAGATAATCGCGCACGAATTGTTTATCGAAACTCGGTTGGCTGCCGCCGGGTTTGTAGCTCGCCCTCGGCCAGAAGCGCGAAGAGTCGGGCGTGAGCAATTCGTCGATAAGAATAAGTTTGCCGTCGCGCACGCCGAACTCCATTTTCGTATCGGCGATGATGAGGCCGCGTTGTTCGGCCATATCGCTTGCGCGTTGATAAATGCGAATGCTAGAGTCGCGCAACTGCTCCGCGCGTTCTCTGCCGACGATCTCCGCGGTGCGTTCGAATGAAATATTTTCGTCGTGCTGCCCGGCCTCGGCTTTGGTCGCCGGCGTGAAGATCGGCTGCGGCAATTTATCCGACTCGATCAAGCCATTTGGAAGTTTGAGGCCGCACACGCTGCCCGTCTCTTTATATTCCAACCAAGCGGAGCCGGAAAGGTAGCCGCGCACCACGCATTCGATCAGCAAAGGCTGCGTCTTGCGCACGAGCATGCTGCGTTGCGCAAGCTGTTTGTGATATGGCCGGCACGCTTCGGGATAATCATCCACGTTCACAGACACGAGATGATTCTCGATAATGTCCGCGGTGTGTTGAAACCAGAACGCGGAAATTTGCGTGAGCACGCGGCCTTTGTGCGGAATGCCCTGCGGCATGATCACATCAAATGCCGAAAGCCGATCCGTGGCGACAAGTAGCAAGTGCTCGCCGAGATCGTAGAGGTCGCGCACTTTGCCGCGGCCGATAAGTTTGAGCGTAGGAAAGTGTGTTTGGAGAATGATATTCTCTTTTGCTGATTCGCTCATTGCAACGAAGCGACTCCTGCCAATGCGAGGTTTTCAAGTTTAACGGAAGGAAGCTCTCCCTTCCCAAGAACCTCTCTCGCGTCTAAAACTTCGATACCGACAAGTTGTTCGCCAGGGCCAAAGTTCAAAGCGACTTCTTCATTCAAGCGCACGGTGCGGCACTCGAACTGTCCTTCAAGCAAACGTATATAGAGCGCGTCGATTTCAGGATCATAACTTATCTTCATAGATGCTCCATTAAAAATAAAACGTATACACCGTGATAACAACGATCTCGTCGAGTTCTTCTTTTATCACTGGAGTGACTTGTTTAATCGCGTAGTAATTGCCATGCCAAAATGCGTCAAACGAAAAATTGTATCGGCACATTTCTCGCCCTCGCTTCGCCGGTTCGCGGGAACCGTATCGTATTGCTTCACGCACTTCAGTTTCGTTCGTGCCGCGCTCACGACATTGTTCCTGGGCATGTAGTGTCAAGCGTATTGGCTTCATTCATGCTCATGCTTTCATGCTTCAAATCAAAACGCATAGCCCAGCGTCAAGCCGGGCCAGCTGCCTTCGAAAAACATATTGTATGCGGTGAAGCGAAACACGAAACCGCTCTCCGCGCGAAATTCAAAACCCAAACCGGCATAGCCGTAGAGCGTCGACACGCCTTCATCATCATCAATCGGGCCGAGATCGGTCGTGGCCGTGAGCAACC
>CAYNDW010000210.1:0-9391 GCA_964395375.1 uncultured Cytophagia bacterium | reverse complement strand
TTTTGGAGGTTTGAGACTGGTTGCTGGTTGCTTGTTGCTGGTTGCTTGTTGCTGGTTGCTCGTTGCTGGTTGCTCGTTGCTTGATAAGTCCCTTAGTGCTATCCAGCAACCAGCATCCAGCAACGAGCCTCACTCCACTTTCGCAACGATCACGGTCATGTCATCATGCTGGCGCGCAAAGCCCACAAATTTTTTCACTTCTTCTATTATTTTTTGATTAAGCGCCTTCGCCTCGAGCTTGCGATGCGCGGCGACCAGTTCCACCAAACGATCTTCCCCAAACTCTTCTCCGCTAATATTACGCGCTTCGATCAAACCATCCGTATAGAACACCAAAATTTCATCAGAGGCTAATTTTAGATTCACTTCTTCCAAACCGCTTTCGAACAACTCGCGCGAGGTCAGCCCCAGGCCGAGGCCGCGAGGAATTAAAAAATGATGATCATCGTCTTGGACATAAAGCGTGGCGTTGTGGCCGGCGCGGCTTAACGTCATCCGCTTCTTATCAAAATCAAACACCGCATACGTGAGCGTGATGAACGAGGTCTTCTCAATGGAGCCGTGAATCAAATCGTTGACCGAGGTGAGCAAGCCGGCCGGCGTATGATGCAGGTGTTGCAACGCGCGCACGATGCCTTGCAGCCGGCTCATATATAGCGCCGCGGAAGTGCCCTTCCCCGAAACATCCCCCACCAACACGCCAAACTTGCCGTTGCCGCAGCCGAGATAATCATAATAATCGCCGCCGACTTCCGTGGCGCTGATGCACGAACCGGCGATCGACACTCCGGGCACTATCGGGTTCTGTCGCGGCAAAGAGTGCATCTGAATCACGCCCGCAACCGCCAACTCTTTTTGCAAACGCTCTTGTGATTTTTGCAGCGCGTCGAAGTTACTATAACTCTTCACGCGGAGGTGATAAATAATCGTGGTTAAACCCGTGCAGACGAGCACGATTGCAATAAAAAACGCGAACGGGAATGTGGTCGTAAACAACGTGAGCGCTCGCGCCGACTCCAACAACAGGCCGTACAAAAAATAATTGATGCCCATCATAATCATGCCGACCAATGCCACAACAATAGGCCGTACGGGGACGACGGCAGAAAGAATCAACAAGGAGATTACGAAGGGGGGATGCGTCGCAGGATTCGCGTGCATCAGCGTAAACACCGTAGCCAAGGTTTCCGCGAGGATCGTGCAGCCGATGACCACGGCATTGGGTTGATTCTGCCCGAGCGAGGTGCGCGAAAGCGAGAGTCCGCTAATGCCGATTAAAACAACCGCGAAGTTTTCAATGTTGTTGAAGAGCAGTTGCGAAAAGGCGATCTTGTCTTTGAAATACCATATGGAGAGCGTGAAAAAAAGATTCGCGCCGGGGATGACGATCGCAACGATGGCCGCGAACTGCAGGCCGAGCACGCCGAGGCGGCGAATTTCGGTTTCAAAATGATGGCCGTATTCACTCGGACTGGGCGAGAGTAATTGCCAAAGTTGGCCAAAGGGTGTGTTGCGCGCTAGCGTGGACGACATGAAAGGGTCTCAATGACGTTTCAAGAAGCTGTTGCACACGTGAGCAGTATTGCCCGACTCAATCTTTATACAGCAAATATTTTTCGCGAAGCGCGCGAAAAGCTTCGGTCTCACGATCCAAGCGTTGCCCTAACGTTTGCAAATCCGCGCCGGCGAGCAACATCTCCCGCAACCAGGCGGCGCCGAACATACGCGCCATCCGTTTTTCCGAAATCGCCAATTTCCCCGGATGCGTTTTTTGCAACGCCCACAACAAAGCCATGCCTAGTTTTACCGCTTCAACTTTTTCCGGCGCGATAATTTTGAATCGTAAGCCGTGACAAAGCTCGCCCTCGAATTTTGGGTTCATGGCTTTGCCGGGCAAATCTTGGGGCGTGAACGTCACGGTTTCAATTTCAACGCCGGCGAGGTTTTCGCGCAGAAGAGCGGCGACCGTCTCGCTATCCAACCACGGTGCGCCGACGAGTTCAAAGGGCTGAGACGTGCCGCGTCCTTCCGAAAAATTTGTTCCTTCCAACAAGCCCATGCCGGGATAAAGCAGCGCCGTCGCTTCGTTAATCATATTGGGCGAAGGCGCTATCCACGGCAATTGGGTTTCATGAAAAAATTGTTGGCGCGACCAATTTTGTAGCGTAACGACGCGCAATTTATTCCAAGCCAAACTCGGCCTTTGTGCCGCGCCGCTATCCAAGCTGGAACGCCAAGCCCAACCTTCGCCGACAAACATTTGCGCCAGCTCTCCGATGGTCATGCCATGACGCAATGCGATCGCATGTATGCCGACGAACGAACGATATTGCGTTTCCAACACCGGGCCTTCCACGCGGCCGCTGATGGGATTGGGGCGATCCAAAACATAAAACTCAAGATCGTTTTCCGCCGCGGCTTCGAGCGCCAGAGCCATCGTGCTAATGTAAGTATAAAAACGCGCGCCCACGTCTTGCATATCAAACACGAGCGCATCGAGGCCCGCGAGCATTTCGCGCGTGGGTTTATAAGTTTTGCCATAGAGGCTATGAATCGGCACGCCGGTCTTCGCGTCGATCTGAGTCACGATTTTTTCGCCGGCCTCGGCCGCGCCACGAATGCCATGCTCCGGCCCAAACAGCGCTTTGAGTTGCACGCCCGGAGCTTGATGAATCAAATCGGCAATATGCCTGCCCTGCCGATCCACCGCCGTATGATTGGTGATCAATCCGATTTTCTTGCCTTGAAAAATTTTGAAGTTCTCGGCGCTCACGACCTCCAAGCCGGTGAGCACTTGCGCGTGCTGCTCGGTTGCGAGAGCGAGCAAAAATAGGATGCCGGCAATCATGAAGTACGCTTCTAAAAGGGTTTCACTGCGAGGCTGGCTTGAAATAACGGGGAGCAATATAGCAAACGACAAAGAAGAGCGCAAGGGAGGTTATCAAAACGAGAGCCGGCTCATGATGAACCTTCACTCTCCGGCTTGTGACATGAACCACGAATGACACGAAGGGCACGTTTTGTTTAATAAACAAAACCGTGTCCCTCCGTGCAATTAGTGGCTATAATTTTTGCGTTCGTTTATTGTTGCACCGAAGGCGCGGCCGCAGGATTGATCGCAACCACGACCGGTATCGCCAGCTCGTCGCCGGGCTTGAGCTTGGTGAGATCGCGCTCGGGATTGTATTTCGCGACGAGCCACATCGGAACCTCGAACACGTTGTTGCAAATCTGCCAGATGTTTTGCCCGCGTTTAATGCGATAGGTTTGCAGCGTATCCACTTGATAGGTCGCAAAAAAATCTTCTTGAATGCTGCGCTGGAATTCATTGCGGAGCTTTTCAAAAACCTCCGCGCTTATGCGATCATAGGACACGCGAATACGCTGGCCGATGTGAATCTCGCGGTTCTGCCGCAAGCCATTCAGCTCGCGCAAACGCCGGGTTGAAACTTCAAGCCATGTGGCATAATGTCCGAGCGTTTCTTCCGGCTGCACCATAATCCACTCGGCTGCGCTCGTTTTGCGCGGCGTGCGTGCCGGGGTTGGCACAGTGCTTTCCGCCGTGGCCGCTTTCGTTGCCACCGAGGGCGCGGCTTTCACTGGCTCCGGTGTTGGTTCATACGTAACGACAGCCTCGCGCTCTTCGCGCGGAATTTCCGGTTCGGCGGTAACAACAACCACCACTGGTTCGACTTCAAGTTCCGGTTCAGAACTCGGCTCGCTTTCAGTTTCCATCGCCGCGATGATCTCTTCTTCCGTCGGCGTTGGACGCGAAGGCTCCGGCCTAATCGTCTCCGGCGTGATGAGCGGAATAGTTGCGCCAGCGTCCGAGGAAGTAACCGCGCCCGGTTTGGTTGTTGCCGGCGTAGCGCTCGCCATCATCTTCGTGGTGGAAGGCGGAATCTTCAACACCATGCCGGCATCGATACGATGGGTGCTGCGCAGACTGTTATATTCCGCCAAGGCCTTGACCGTGGTACTATGGCGCGCGGCAATCGCAGCGAGATTATCGCCGCGCTCGACGCGATACCAATCCGAGTCGACTTGCTTCGCGAATTGCGAACCTTGTCCAAGGCGAGCGGCAAGCGTGTATTGATCCACCCCCGCAGTCTGCGGCAAGCGCAGCATGTAGCCTTTGGGAATGCGCCGTTGCGATTGCATCACCGGCGGGCGCAGGCCGGGATTCAAATCGCTGAAGTATTCCAAGCTGAGCTCGAACGTTTCCAAAATGCGATTGACCGTGACGTAATGCTCCAACGGCATTTCGACGAAAGCCTCGGGTTGATGAAACTCCAACGGACCAAAATATTTTATATGATTGTTGGCGACTTCGAGCGCGGCGAGGAATTGCGCATAGAAATTCTTCGAAGCAAAACCAAAAGCGCGATGGCGATACTCGCGATACATTTTATCGAAGTCATGCCCATAAAGCGAACGCGCGCGCTTCATACTGCTCAAGCCGTGATTATAAGCCGTGATGGCCAGCGGCCACGAACCCAATTCCGCATAATTCATCTTGAGCAATTTCGCCGCGGCTTCGGTGGAGCGAATCGGATCGAGGCGCTCGTCCACGTCATAACTGATCGTCATGAACAAGCGTCCGGTCGAACGCATGAATTGCCACATGCCCGCGGCGCCGACTTTCGAATAGGCTTTATAATTGAAAGAAGACTCGACGTGCGGCAGCATAATCAATTCGAGCGGCAACCCTTCTTGCGCGAAGATCAACGAGATCGCATCGCGATACAGGCCGGAGCGTTGCAAACCCTGCCGAAAGCGGTCTTGAATGCCCAATTGCGTGCGCATATTTTCCGAGGCGCGGGTTAGACGCGCAGGATCAGGGTTGCTGCCATAAATCTCAAGCAGCCGCTGGACTCGAGGATTTGACGCCGTCGTATCCAACGTGCCGCGCGCCCAACTGCGTATGAGCGTCGCGTACTCGTCTTTGACTTGATTGGCTTTTTGAACTTGCTGACGATAGGTGAGATAAACGTCGCTGCCTTTGGAAAAATCCACGGCCTCGTAAATCACGCTCATGTCTTCCATGTCGTGAATCACCATCGACGTGGTCGGATACACCGTATAGATTTTTTTCCAAAACTCGACGTTGTTGCGGATGGCTTCCGGCACCGGAAAGAGTTGCTGCTGCAGACCCTCCTGCGCGAGAGCGGGCGCCGCCCAAAGCAGAGCACCCAGCACAAAACTTCTGGTCACAACTTTGATCATACAACCCCTCCTAAGGTTTGAATGATGATGTGAACTACGGGTTTGAAAAACAGCGCTGTTATTCCTTTGCTCCTCAAAGGGAGGCGAGTCTTCCGGAATTGCGAGGCACGCTCATACTAGCCGCATCCCTGTGCGTTCGCAGAAAACCGCCCAACCACCCGAGGCCAAACGTGAAGTGTGATTTGATTATTGCCTGTTCAACGAAGCGGCGGACCGGAAAGTTCAGACTGCATCGCAAAAGGCAAAACTATTTTGGGCAAAACAATAAAGAGAATGGTTTTCTCGTTCCCAAACTCTGTTTGGGAACGCAATTGCGCGAGAGACTCTGTCTCGACTTGTGTGCGTATCAAAAAGGAAACGGAGTTTCCCAAACAAGTGTGTTCCCAAACGGAGTTTGGGAACAAGAGAACTATTTTGGACAAAACGATAAAGAGAATGACTTTTTATCTCGTTCCCAAACTCTGTTTGGGAACGCAATTGCGCGAGAGACTCTGTCTCGACTTGTGTGCGTATCAAAAAGGAAACGGAGTTTCCCAAACAAGTGTGTTCCCAAACGGAGTTTGGGAACAAGAGAACGAGAAAAAATGCCTAAAGGCATCACTACGAACAGGCATTGTTCAATTCAACTCCGGCACTTGCGCTTCCACCGCACCCGCAGGCAATTGCCCGACCTCGGCTTCATCGAAGCGCACGGACACGACTTTGGATACGCCTTGCTCTTCCATGGTCACGCCGTAGAGATAATCCGTGGCCTTCATCGTGCCCTTGTTGTGCGTCACGCAAATGAATTGCGTGTTCTCCGAAAACTTGCGCAGCGCGCCGGTGAAACGCCCGATGTTCGTGTCGTCCAGCGGCGCATCCACTTCATCGAGCACGCAGAACGGGCTGGGCTTCACGAGATAGATCGCGAAGAGCAGCGAGATCGCCGTCAACGTTTTTTCGCCGCCGGAAAGTAGCGCGAGCGAACCGAGACTCCGGCCTTTGGGATTGGCCTCGATAATCACGTCCGCTTCGAGCGGGTCGCCTTCGTCGAGGCGCAAATCCGCCAACCCGCCTTCGAAGAAGCCGCGAAACACTTGAATGAAATTCTCGCGAATCTGCGCGAAGGTTTTGCCGAAGCGCTCATACGCCGTGTCGTTAATGACTTTAATCGTCTCTTTCAAATTCTCTTCGGCTTTAAGCAAATCTTCTTTTTGCGCGGTTAAAAAATCAAACCGCTCTTTCTCCTTTTGAAAATCCGTGAGCGCAAGCATGTTGACCGGCCCCATACTCTTTAGCCGATTGCGCAGCCAATTCACGCGCTCGTCTTGCGCGGTCGCGTCAAACTCTTGCGTGAGCTCGATTGGATTCGACGTGGCAAACGCCGCAAGCTCAAGCTCATAGTTCTCATGCACGTGTTTGGCGAGGCTATCGCGCAGCATGGTTAGCTCCGCGGCGCGCAAATCGTTTTGATGCAGCTTGTCGGAAATCTCATCACGCTCTTGCCGCGCGGGGCGCAGCGACTTCTCCTTCACGTCGATCACGCCCTTTTCTTCGCGGAAGATGCGCTCCAGCTCTTGCACCACGTCTTCCAATTCCTTGCGCTCCGCGAAGTCGTCTTGCATCTGCTCGCGCACTTCGGCGACGTGTTCCGTCAAACTTTTTTCTTGCGCCTCGGCGTCGGCGATTTGCTGCGTGCGCACTTTGACGCTCTCGGCGACTTCTTTGCGGCTCGTCTCCGTGCGGTCGCGTTCCGCCTCAAGATTGCGAAACTCGGCGCGGCTTTCCACGGTTTTGAGATTGACATCATTATACGCTTGCTCTGCGGCGCGCACGGTTTGTTCGAGCGCTTCGATTTCAGTCGTGAGTTGCGCCAGAGAATTTTCCGCGGTTAAACGCAGCGCTTCAAACTCGTCCAAACGCGGCTGCACCGCGCCGAGTTTGGTTTCGCGCTCGCCTTGCGTGTTGCCGAGGCGCTGCAACTCTTCGCCGCGCTGCTGCAATTCTTCATCTACCTTGGTCACGCGAAACGCCGACTGCCCAAACTCGATCTCCAACTGTTGGCGCTCTTTTTCGAGCAGTTTGCTCGACTTCGCAAGATTATCGGCATTTTGCTGCAAATCTCTTAACTCGCGTTCGGAGCGCTCGCGCGTAGTGATCAAGTCGTCGATCTCGCCGTCCAAACGCTCGATCTCATTCTCCAACGTTTCAATTTCCTGCTTGCGACCAATCACCGGGCTGCCTTGCTCCGAAGCGCCGCCGCGAATGAGGCCCCAATTCGAAACCATATCCCCCTCCGGCGTAACAAAACGCAGACGCGAGGCCGACACTTGCTCCGCCAGCACGCGCGCCTCTTCGAGCGTATGCACCAAATAACAATCCGCCAGCAAGTATTCCACTAAGGGCCGCATTTCATAATCGCTGGCCACGAGATCGGCGAGATTGCCCACGATGCGGCTATCATTCAACCGCTCCCGCGATTCCGGACTAAAGCCGAAGCTCGCGCCGTGCAACATGGGCAGAAACGTCGCGGCGCCTTTTGCGCTTTGGCGCAACAGCGAGATGCCGTCGAACGCGCGATTTTTTTGATCCACCACGAGCGCAACCACGGTATCGCCGAGCGCAGTTTCAACCGCGCGGCGATGCGGCTCTGAAACTTTGATGCGCTCACCCAACGTGCCCATACAGCCCTCACTCATGCCGCCTTCGCGGAGCAAATATTTCACGCCTTCGGGATGATCTTCGTACGACTCCATGAATTTCTGCAGCATGGTGATCCGATCGCGATGGCGCTGCAAGTCATTCGTCAACTCCGCGGCTCTCTCCTTCACGCCCGCAAGCTGCGCTTGTTTGGCAAGCACTGTTTCTTGATTGGTTTCGCTTTGCAATTGCAGTTGATCTAGCTGCGCCAGCGCTTGCGCCACGCGCAAGGAAAGCTCGCTGCGCTTGGCTTCAAACTCCGCGCGCTGCGCGTGCAAAGCTTGTTGTTCATGCAATAATTGCTCGCGCCGTTTTTCATCATACTCCACTTGCGTGCGCAACCGCTCGCGCTCCTGTTGCAACGCGAGAATCGTTTCGGCTTCGGTGGAGCGCTGCGCCTGCGCGGTGCGCAACTCTTGGCGTTTGGCTTGAAAGGTATCGCGGTGCGGCTCCAACTCGCGTTGGCGCTGCAATAAGGCGGTTTCAACCTCTTCCACTTTGCCGCGCGCTTCCTCGATACGATTATTCAGCGTGAGCGCCATTTCCGCCAACAACTCGCCGCGCTTGTTCAAGTCATCGATCTCGCGGCCAAAGCGCACGCGATTTTCTTGCACGGCTTTGATGCGTTCTTGGCAAACGAGAACTTCTTCTTCTTTCTTTTGGATGCGTTCCGTGTTCGTGTTCAAATCGCGCTGGCGCGAGACGAGTTGCTTTTCCAGTTCGAGCACCTTCACCTGCAACTCTTCAATCGCCGCTTCTTCCGTGGCTAATTGCGAAGACAGCGCTTCGCGGCGATCCTGCAGCGTTTGCGACTCGGCGAGCAGCGGCTCCAACTCGGTTTTGAAGGTGTGAAAACGAAACGAAGCAAGCTGCATGTCCGCGGTTTTCAACTCTTCCGCATAATTTTGATAGCGCTCGGCTTTTTGCACTTGCCGTTTGAGCGAATCGACATTCTTTTCCACTTCAACGATGATGTCGTTCAAACGGAGAATGTCGGCCGCGGTCGCTTCCAGTTTGCGAAACGCGGCTTTGCGTCGCGCCTTATATTTGCCCACGCCCGCGGCTTCTTCAAAAATGTGCCGGCGTTCTTCGGCTTTGCCGTTGAGGATCTGTTCGACCATCGCGAGTTCGATCACGGAATAAGCATTCGCGCCCATGCCCGTGTCCATGAACAAATCCATGATGTCCTTTAAGCGGCAGATGCTGTTGTTCAACAGATACTGGCTTTCGCCGGAGCGAAACAGCCGCCGCGTGATCACGACTTCAGAGTATTCAATCGGCAAAATATTTCTGGTGTTTTCGATGGTGAGCGAAACTTCCGCCATGCCCAGCGGTTTCTGCGAGCGGCTCCCGTTGAAGATGACGTTTTCCATGCGCTCGCTGCGCAACGCGCCGGCCTTTTGTTCGCCGAGCACCCAACGCAGCGCGTCCACGATGTTGCTCTTGCCGCACCCATTCGGGCCGACGATGCCGGTGAGGCCGTTGT
>CAYNDW010000209.1:0-9405 GCA_964395375.1 uncultured Cytophagia bacterium | reverse complement strand
TCCCCTTCTTCGTTCCCGCCGGAATGTTGAGTTCGACTTGTTTGCCTTGCAACGTTGGCACACGCAAGCGCGTTCCGCTTTGTAGGCCAGCCTCTTCCACTCGCGCCTCGCAAAAAATATCCACGCCCGTCCGTCTGAAAAAAGGATGCGATTCAACTTGCACATTGATAATAACATCGCCGGGCCTCGAATTTAACCCGGAAGTTTCCGAACCCAGACCGCGCAAACGTAACTGATGTCCATCGTCAACGCCCGCGGGCAACTTGATGCGAATTTTCTTTTTGGTAGAGATAGAGCCTTTGCCGTGGCAACGATTGCACATCGCGAGACGATCTTGCCTTGTGCCGTGACAAGTCGGACATTTTTTAGTTTGGCGCACGGCAATCACACGTTCGGCGCCCGCGATCGCTTCGGTAAATGAAATTTTGATATTGCCGAGAACGTCGCGTGGCGCTTCGGCTGGCATATCGGCGCCGGTGTGCATGCCGTTGATGCCGAACAAATCGCGCAGAATATCGGAAAATGCAAAACCTTGCCCGAAAAATTGGCCAAACGGATTGGGCTGCCCGCCGCCGGCAGCACCGGGCCAGCCATGGTTCTTCAAAAATTCCGGATCAAAAGAATACCAACCGTTGTGGCTCGCATCCGGGCGGCCATAAAAACGCAATTGATCATATTTTTTGCGCTTGGCTTCGTCGCCGACAACATCGTAAGCTTCGTTGATTTCCTTAAAACGCTCCTCCGCCGCCCGAATACCGGGATTGGCGTCGGGGTGATGTTTCTTTGCCAAACGGCGATAAGATTTCTTCACGTCTTCTTGCGAAGCGCGCTCGTCGACTTCGAGGGTCTTGTAATAATCCTTAAATCGCATGTCGCGTTGAGAATGTTATCTAGTTGAATGTGAGGTGTTCTCGGCTACCGCCCGAAAACTAATCCAGAAAAAACGGCAACTCTCATACCTTCATCAAGAAAAAAGCAAAATTGTCTTATCCGCCTTCTTTGTTGCCAAATTTCTTTTTCAATCCGCTCCACGCTTTTTCCGTTTGCTCGGGAAAGAGCAGCCATAGTCCACCACCAATGAGTAAAGCGCCCGGGATCACCGGCACAACCAACCCGACAACGCCGAGTCCGATCATCTTTGCGGCATTCGTCTTTCGGCTATCGCGCCACGCCTTGTTCTTGGTTTCAAGGCTTTCACGCTCATCTGCCGGCTCAAGTTTAAGAGACATAAAACCGAGGGTTGCTCGTTGTGTGAATAACTTTCACGCCTGCGCGCAGGTTAGTCTAAATTTTTGCTTAACACCAAACGATTGCCATGAACTTCACTGGGAAAATATTCTACTTTGTCCACGGCGCGGCGAATGATGTGCAGACCGAAGCCGCCGGTTTTGCGCGCGTTGACGGCTTCCTGTACGTCGTAGTCTTGCGCCGGTTTCAACTCCGAGCTGATGCCGTTATCCTTGATGATGATAAGAAAGCGATTGCGCGCGTATTGCACGGTGAGATCAATCCAATTGTCCGGCTTGGAATGATAAGCATGCTCGATCACGTTCAAGCACGCTTCATAAACCGCTATGCGAATCTTTCCGATCTCTTTGTCCTTCATGCCGGCTTGTTTCGCATGCCCCACCACGAAATCGCACAGAGGATAAAGTTTGGCCGCAATACTTTCCGCGCGCGTGCTAAAGGAAGGCATGTCCGCCTCGGGCACATAACCCCGCGGCACGGGCTTGGGCGCGCTCTCCGGTTTAAGCTCGGTTGAAAGCCGCTGCAATAACGGATGCTCGGTGATCTCGACGAGCGCCGTTGCATCAAAATCCTCTTCCGCCGCGGGAGCCGGCTCTTGATAAACTGGAAGCGCTTGCGTACCGCGCGCGCTCACACTCAAACCGAGGTAGTTCAAAGCGCTAAAGGTTATGAGATTGTCGCGCGCCGAAGTCGGAAGATTTTCTAAAACCAGATCTCCTTTCAAACGCCGTGCGCGAAACGTAGTGGCAATCAAGGACGCGATGAAGTTGTTCGTCGGATATGGCATTGTGCTCATATCGAGGATGACGTTCGCCTCGTGCTCGCGTAAATTGGTTTCGCAGAATGCCTCAAATTGCGCGAGCAATTCCTTGACGGGCGCATCTTTTTCAAAGCGAATTTTAAGCAAGCGCGGCGGACCTTCGCTCCGCTCGGCTTGCAGGAGTTGTGGCTTCATAAAAGAGATTTTACGGAATCTTCCTCCCACGAAAATGGAGCTGCCACGAAACTGCGTAGGCCTTTCAAGGGAGATCTTTTGGCGTCAACTTCTTCTTCAACGACTCATTTCCACAGGCGCTGGACTCGCACTCGGTTTGACTGGCATGGCCGCGGCTTGCTTGGTGCGTTCTTCTTCCGACAACACGCGGCGCAGCACTTTGCCGATTAGACTTTTCGGCAACTCTTTGCGAAATTCGACCAGCTTGGGCGCTTTGAAGCGCGCGAGATATTGCTGGCAATACGAGATGATCTCTTCTTCCGTCGCGCTCTCGCCCTCGCGCAACACGACAAACGCTTTGACCGTTTCGCCGCGATAAACATCCTGCGCGCCGATCACCGCGGCTTCCAAAACCTTGGGGTGCTGATATAACACCTCTTCAATTTCGCGCGGGTAAATGTTAAAGCCGCCGGCGATGATCATATCTTTTTTGCGATCGACGATATAAAAATAGCCTTCGTCATCCCTCTTCGCCATATCGCCCGTGAGCATCCAACCGTTGTGGAAAACGCGGCGCGTTTCTTCTTCCATCCGCCAATAGCCTTGCATCACTTGCGGTCCGCGCAACGCCAGTTCGCCCACCTCATTGGGCAACACCGGCTCATGCGACTCCGGATCGAGGATGATCGCATCCGTGTTCGGCATGGGCAAACCAATCGAACCTTCTTTGCGTTGCCCTAAGATGGGGTTGCAATGCGTCACCGGCGAAGTTTCCGAAAGGCCATATCCTTCCACGAGCCGCGCGCCTTTCGCGTTCGCTTCAAATTGTTTTGCGACCGACAACGGCAGCGCGGCCCCGCCACTCATGCACGCGCGCACATTCTCCAAATTGTATTGGTGTATTGCCGAGCTGTTATTCACGGCCACGTACATCGTGGGAACTCCGGAAAATAGCGTCACTTTATATTTTTGTAAAGATTTTAGTACCAACTCCACTTCAAAACGCGGAATGTGTACGACGCTGCTCCCTAAATATACGCTCATATGTAGGCAACTGGTCATTCCATAACTGTGAAAAAATGGTAGCGCGCCTAAAATGACCTCTTGCCCTTCTCGGCATTGCGTGAACCATGCGCGCACTTGTGCCAAATTTGCCACAAGATTGCGATGCGTGAGCACCGCGCCTTTGGAGATGCCGGTCGTGCCGCCGGTATAAAGCAGAATTGCAATTTCTTCGGGCGAGAGCGCAACCGGAGGAGGCGCGGGAAAATTAGTTTTGACTAGTTTCTTAAAATCATGGGTATGCACTTGCCGCGGAATCTCGATCCACTTGCCGCTGCGTTTGGCTTTCATCGGATAGAGCCAGCGCAGAGGCGCGGGCAAATAATCGCGCGCGGACGTATAAACCACTTCGCGCAGCGCGGTGTTTTGGCGCACGGCTTCGAGGCGCGGATGAAGCAGATCAAGCACAATCGCCACCTCCGCGCCGCTGTTGTTGAGTTGCAGCTCCAACTCGCGTTCTACATAAAGCGGGTTCGTCGGCACCGCAATCGCGCCGAGCTGCATCACGGCATAGTGCACGATGGGATACTGCGGCACGTTCGGCAGAATGATCGCCACGCGGTCGCCCTTTTTCACGCCGAGATGCGCGAGGGCCGCAGCAAAGCGATTGACCAAGTCGCCGAGCGTGCGATAATCAAAGCGGCGGCCATAATAAATCACGGCCGTGTTCCGCGGGAATTTGCGCACCGCCTCGGCGAACACTTCCGCCATGGTTTGATTTGGAATCGCCAGCGTGTGCGGCACGCCTTCTTCGTAGTGCGACAGCCACGGTCTGTGCATCACATTGACTCCCGCTTAGAATTGATATGGCTTGCAGCGGTGGATTTTTATCAAGGCAACCGATTGGCCAAATTAGAAAATCATTGCTGCACCGATTTTTTCAGCTTGGCGATCGCCTCGTTGGAAAGGCCGGTGTAGAGTTTGATTTTTTCCATCGGCTCGCCGTTACGCAACATTACTTGCGCGATCTTCAGTTTACTCGCTCTTTCTCCCCTTGCACGGAGTTGCGCTTTTTCTTTCTGTATTGCTTCGATCAACATGCCGACCTCCTCTTTGCTTTGATAAACCTTTTCAAGCTTCGCGTAATCTTTCTCGGAAATTTTCCCGTGATGAAATAGTTGCGCTAGCCAGTTTATGAACAGCGACACCGCCTGTTTGTCTTCCGCTTTTTCAAAAAGCTTGTCTAACTTGAGCGCAAGCAGATCGGCATCGAAATTGGCCTCTGCTAAAAATAGCGTGGAAACGATGTTGCCAATCTGCTGCAGAACTTTCGGGCTAAAGGTGTTTTCAATGATCGGGAAGTATTTGCACTGCAACCCATACTCTCTCAACATCGCCGCGCCTTCAACCAGTTCCGAGACATTCAACGGCGAAGTCCAGCGCTTCTTGCCGTTATAAAGCAATATCGGAAACACTGGCGGCAGCTTGCGCAAGCGCTTCTCCGAATCAATCAGGTGGCGGTAAAAATCTAGAATGTACCCCGCGATTTGCACAGCGACAAAATATGAGGGCGCGGATTTGAATTCCAGTAAGACGACAATGTAAAGATCGCGGCCCCGAAACTTAACCTTATACATGAGATCGCTGAAAGTCTTCTTGTACTTTTGCGAAACGAACGAGCCTTTGACCAGCTCGCATTTCGAAAAGTCCAAGTCTTTCACCCACGCTTCTTGGACAAACGAGGTGATCAACTGTCGAAAGATTTCCTTGTTGGAAAAAAGCCTTGTATATCCGCGATCTTGGTATTCCCGCATGTTTTATCCCTTCAAACTTTCACGACCCACGATGATTACAATACGAATTGCAATCGCACCATCCCGCCTCTATAAGCTGGGTTGAAACATTGTACTCGGGTGAAACCGCTTGCGCGGGTGTCGTTCGAAGCGCGCCGAGAAAAAGTAGCCAATGAGCCGTGGAGAATCAAGCAAAATGTTGGCGAGGAAAAAAGGGGCGATGATCGGAAGGACAAACGAGAAACATGATTTGAGAAGAAGAGTTTCGTCTCCCTCCGTTGCGAAACTCCTCTTCTCACAACACGGTTTATGATGTCGCTACTTCTTTCTGTGCCATCCAGCCGCCGAGCAACGCCGCGACGATCTTCGACGAATAGGCGAGCAGCGCACCGGCAGTTAAAAGAAAAGCGGCCTGGCCAGCCAACGCCACAATCGTGATATCCAAAATCAAAAAGATTGCGACGATCAATCCCGCGTGAACAAACGCTTGATGCCGAGCCTTTCTTCCCACCCAACGCACGAGCAAAAAGACGGGCACCGGCGCGAAGAAAAAGACGAACGGCGCACCGGTGTGCTGCGCAAATTCGCTGTAATAAGCTTGGTCGTGCGCGGGATTCATGAGGTGCGCATAATAAGCCACGAACAAAACGTGCGCGAGCACAAGCACCACTAACGTGCCGAACGCGACGAGAAAAATTAGATGCCAGTGAATCTTTGCGCTCTGTGCCATTGTAAGCCTCCGAAGTTTGGTTAAAAGTTTTGTGATTGACGGCCGCAATGTAAACCGGCGCAGTGGGAAAAGCGTCGCACCTTATGGGATTTGACCGGTTACAGATCAAGAGTTGTAAGATGTGACCGTCGTGCCATGCTCAAACAGGATTTTTCTCGTGAGGTTCGGCCATACTGCGTTCACTTCTTTTTATCACAAACTCCGAAGGCGTCATGCCCGTGTGCTTTTTGAACACGCGATTGAATGAAGCTTTGTTATTGAATCCCACCTCCAAAGCAATGGCCAGAATCGTGTAGTGTGCATATTTCGGATCAAGCAATCTGCGTTGCGCTTCTTCCACGCGGCGTGCGTTGATGAAATCAAAAAAGTTTTTGCCCAACTCGGCGTTGATCACTTGCGAGAGATGATTCGAGGAAATATGCAGGGCCTCGGCAACATCGGAGAGCTTCAATTCGGGATTCAAATACGATTGCTCGGTTTCCATGAGGTGCAGCAATTTTTCCAAATAATTTTTCATGCGCGTTTCCGGCAAGATGTTCTTTTGATACTTCGGCGCCGGCGGCAGCAGCTTCTTGCCGGAAAAAATTTCTGGTTGGCGAATGGCGTGATAACCGACGGCATGAATAAAACCCGAGAGCACGAGCATCGCGAAATAAAAAATCTCCTGGCGATGGGCTTTGAGCAAAAAGAGCTGAAAGTATGCAACGAAGAAGAGCATCATGTAAAGGCTGAATCCGATTGAAATTTTTTTGAGCCAATCGACGTTGAGAATTTCCGTGTTCGCGGATTCGTCTTTAAAACGTTCTTCGTAATTGCGCAACAACGCGAAGGCGAGATAAAAGTAAGCGAGCATTTGAAACGTGCTCAATGCCATGAGCAGGAATTGGTCGAGCGGGAAGATCACGTAGCCGCTTTTAATCAAACCCGAAAGGAAAGCAGCTTTGCCCGCGGCGGGCTTGGCATAAAAAGGAAG
The DNA here is from genome assembly GCA_964395375.1 of uncultured Cytophagia bacterium. GTDB lineage: Bacteria > Zhuqueibacterota > Zhuqueibacteria > Zhuqueibacterales > Zhuqueibacteraceae > JABWAN01. The sequence goes on along the minus strand of CAYNDW010000209.1, from coordinate 2,725 downwards.
GAGCAAAAGATAGCAAAGCAGGGCAGGGAGGAAGTGTGCCGCGCGCTTGAGATCGAAGTGAAAATTCTCGGCGAGCAACGACTCGGCATAAAGGTAATACAGCGGGCCGATCAGAAACACGACCGGCAGCGTCGCGCCGATGAGATGCGGGGCTTGTTGATAAAAGCCCGAAGCCACGGCAACGTATTCGCTCAAGTGCAAAGAGAAAACGAATAACAACACGGCGAGCAAACGGTTGGAAGTTTTATCGCCTTGCTTGTGCAGCAGCAGCGTGAGCGCGAAAAAAAAGCCCTGCAATGCGCCGAACAAAAGCAGGGTTGACCAAAAATCGAGGTGAGTGGAGAAGGTTGTCATTCGCCAAATCGAGTTGACGCGATTATGAGGAGCGAGAGATTGTGGCTTGCTTCTTCCAAGCTTATTCAGAAATGGCGCTGAATCGCCACTTTCGGTTTGAGTGGCGCGAAAAAGTAGGCATTGGGCTGAGGAGAAGCAAGCAGATTGTCGGCGGCAAACCTTATGGAGTTGTAACTTCGCGCGACGTGTCAGAAAAAAATCTTGCTTCACAGGGAATTTTTGCGAACTTTGCGCGCGCATCTGTGGTTAGAAGGATGCTTTGCACCCAACCTTTGCTGTGAACGAGAACTTCTCGCCCCTCACATGGACATTGGTACCGGCCCGCAACCTGTACTAACCGCTTTTCGGAGGACATCATGCCCGAGTGTTTGCGTTTCGCACCGCCCCGTTGTGCTCGCCGCCTGTTTCAACTGCTCGCATTATTGCTCGTGACTCTCAGTCTCGCTGCCTGCGGCGGGCAAATGACCACCGATCGCGCTTATGGCGAGATCAAACCCAAGCAGCAGCTTCCCGAACGCGAGCTGCGCAATCTGCCGGAGAACTTGTTGATCAAGATCGACAACGTCGCCGACGCGGGCAAGAGCTACCACAACTACGTCGTGCTCTTCATCAACGGCCGAGAGGTTGCGCCCTCCGAAAAAGTCACCAACATCTCTTCGACTTATTCCTACCCTATCCGCTTGCAGCACGGCTTGTATGAAATCAAAGCCGAGTATCACGTCGTCGGTTTCTGGCGCGAGCAGGTTTATGAAATCAAACCGGACGAGCCGGTGAAGATCATGCCGGACACGCGCACGATTCTCACCGCGACCTTGGACAAAGATCATCGCGGCCGACCCGTGCAGAGCAAGCAGCGCTTTCGTTTAAGTTATGAAAAGATGTTTGTCGATGCGCCCTTTGATCGCGTTCCGCCGGTTGAAACCGCGCCGCAAGAGCGTCCCATCGTTATTCAACCCGCCCCGCAAACACGCGACGGCGTCATCATCGCGCCGCGCCGTGAAGCACAGCCGCGTTTTGAACGTGCGCCACAGCCCGTGCCCATACCGGAAGTGCGCCAGCCGATCCTCGCGCCCGAACCCGAAGAATTAACCGTGCTCCAAATCAACACCAGCCCCACCGGCGCGGATGTGATCGTGGATGATCGTTTCTACGGCCAATCGCCGATCAAAATTGCCGTGACCAAGGATCAAAATCACGTCATTCAAATTGCGCGGAAAGGCTACAACGAAGTCGTCAAAATTTTAGACGCGACCGACCTGCAGCGTGAAACGCTCGTGCAGCTTTTAATGAAGCTCGAGCCGCGGTCGGATGCCAAAGAACAAGAATGATCTTTATAGGTGCGACGCACTTTTGAAGTGCGTCACACCTGAAACGCATTGATTCATAGCGCCGGCTTATCTTTTGATGGGCCGGCTTTTTATTTTAGCCTAAGAGTTGGGCGTGCGCATAAAATTTTTCGAGCGTCGCCAAGTCGTCAACGTCATACCATTCCGGCAACAAATGCACGGACAGATTCATCATCTCCGCGCGCTCTAAAGTTTGGGCCAACACTTTTTCCGTGCTCCATGCCACCCCCTCAAACAGCGCGCTTGGCGCTGCTTTCAAGCCAATCAAATAATACCCGCCATCTTCCGCGGGGCCGAGCACGAGGTCGTGCTCATTTAACTTTGCCGCGGCCTCTTCCAAATAAGCCAACGGCAACGTCGGGCTATCCGTGCCGATCGTGAGCACGCGACGATAGCCGAGCGCCAGCACGGCGCTAAAAGCCTCATACATGCGCGCGCCCAAATCCGGAGACGAATGTTGTTCGAGCCACTGCTCTTCGCCGGGAAACATCGCGCGCAACTCGGCTTCTTTTTCTCGCGGAGTGAAAGCCGCGAACCGTACGGCATGAGCAAGGCGTGCGCTAGTTTGAAAGGTCCGGGCCGCGAATTCGCGATACAATTCCGCGGCGCGCGCGGCGCCGATAGATTTGGCCAAGCGCGTTTTTACTTTGCCCGGCTCGGGATATTTAACCAAGACGATGAGCGCAAGGTCAGTGGACATGTGCAAGATTTGCGGAAGGAGTTGCCGGGGTGAGAACGTTGAGCGCGTGCGGGATGATGGAAATTTTCAGATGGTCCGTGCAAGTTTGCGCTTCGCCATCCACATGAAAGAGTATCGGCCCCGGCTTTTCGATCTCCAAAGTCGTAACGTGGCGATAACGCATAAACGGCGCGCGGTCGATGGTGCCGTTGAACAACTTCGCCCCGTGCGCCATCACGCTCCACAATGTGAGTGGGTCGACGATGCACATATCGAGCACGCCGTCGTCGGGTTGCGCGTGCGGCGCAATCACGGCGCCGTTGCCATATTGCTGGGTGTTGGCAAT
>CAYNDW010000208.1:0-9426 GCA_964395375.1 uncultured Cytophagia bacterium | reverse complement strand
TGGTCGCGGAGCATTTTAGCGCGCCCGCGGCTTTGCTCTGCAACGCGACCGTCTGCGCTCTCGCAACGTTTGTCGCGCTGCGCTTTGTCGCGCAAAAAAGATGAGCTTGGGCGCCGGTTCTTTTTTGCATTGTCGCAAGTGCCAACTTCCGCCGGATGCCGAAGCATCTAGCGAATTAGAGAAACAAACTCAGAATGAAATTCTGAAAATTTTTGAGGTCACAAACGGATCTCAAGCTCACGCTGAAAAGCCAAAAGTTTTTTCCGCGTGCCTTTTTGTTTGGAGCAGGCTTTCTTTTTTAATTTCACACAGATCAAAAACAAAACTGCCACGCGGAATGTTTTCACACTTGCGTGGCAGTTTCTTTTTCAACCCGAAAAAAGCTTTAGGCAAACCTATTGCGCCTATCTCACCACGGTGAGCGTTTTACTTTCCACCAAGTTGCCGGCTTCGAGCTTGAAGAGATATGCGCCCGAGGGCACAAGCTGGCCTTGCTCGTTGCGGCCGTCCCATGCGATTTCATATGCGCCCGGAGCGCGTTCGCCCGAGATCAAACGCCGCACGAGCTGGCCGGAGAGATTATAAATCGCCAACTCCACACGCGCGGCTTCTTTGCCCGGCAAATCAAACCGAATCGTCGTGGCCTTGCCGTGCGTGTCGAGCGCGAATGGATTGGGATAGTTTTGATGCAATTTGAAAGTCACAGGCGTGGAGCTTGTTGCTTCGGTAGCGACCTCGCGCGATACCTGGCCGAAGTCATCCACCAAATTATCGATCACAAAATCGCTCGCACTGACGGCCTCGCCCGCGGAAGCAAACCACACTTCGAACAATTCGCTGTTGTTGTTTGCGGTGAGCGCTTTGTCATGGAACCCGCCGAGGGTCACTACGCCCGGCTCGCGGCTGCGACCATCGAGTTGCAACCATTTCTCCGTCACCGCGCTGCGCCGCACACCGAGCAGCGTGAGTTTGTTTGTGGGATAGAGAAGATTCAAACCGAATGCTTGCAAGCCGCTCGGATTTTTCACGGCGAGCGCGACTTTCACCAAGTCTTTGCCGCCCGCTTCCGGCGCGTTCAGCACGAGGCGTTGCATGAGGCTGAGTTGATAAGCCGCATCGGCTTTGGCCAAATTCGTGCGGCCAAAACATGCCGCGGGCGGCAAGCCCGCCAAGTAACGATTGAAGATCGCGAGCGCATCACCCGGCGAAACCGTGCCGTCGCACGTCACATCCGCGGCCGCAACTTCGCAAGTGAAGTTGGGAACGTTGCACGCGGCCGGCAACGTGCCGCCGTTGAGAAAGATTTGAAACGCGCATTGCGCATCGCCCGGCGAGATTGCGCCGTTGTTATCCACGTCACCGTTGCTCACACAGCCGGAGCAATTGAACAAATTGCAGCACACGCTCATCGTGGAAACGTCGTCGATCGGATTTAGAATTTCAATCGGCGCAGGCGGCAACGAAGGCGCGGGACAGAGCACGCGGAAGCACAACTTGATCACAACGCCGGCGCTGTTCGTGGGAATCGGCGTTGCGCCAAAGCCGCCGCAGTTGATCGTGCCGGAATTGGCCGGCACTTCCTGCGCATTGACCGACACAAATCCGCTCGTGAGATTGCCCGCGCTCGCGCTGACAAAAGCGAGACGCGTGGGATCGACTTTCACCGTGAAGCCGAACGCGTCAATCGGCGAGGGGTTTTGGCGAATGCGCACTTCGACACAAACGATTGCGCCGTTGGTTCCCGTAATCACTTCGCCCGCAACCGTGCCGCCTTCTTTCACTGGAAAGATCGCGGGGCCGGAGCATGCTTGCGGATTGCACGTGGTCGGAGCGGTGGCCGTCAACGTTTGACTCGCGGTGTTGTTGTTCTCATTGGTTTCAGCCACGACGTTGTTCACGTCAAGCACGCCGGTGAGCGTTTGCGTGCCCGGCGCAAAGGTCACGGCATTTGCGCACCACGTGATCGCGCTGGTGTTTGCGCCCGCGTTTTGATTGTTGAACGAGCAGAGCACGACGCCGTTGTGCCGAAGCTCGATGCGAAAGCCGCTCACGGCCGCGCCCGCGTTGCGCCAATCGAGATGCACAAAATAGGGCACACCCGCCACAGGGTTCGTTACAATGTCGCCGGAATTTTGGCCGGTGCGCAGATACACGCGATCGGCAATCAAATCCACCGCGGGCGCGGTTACTGTTAGCGTGCGGCGCAGCACGTTGTTCGTTTTTTTGTGCTCAAACAAAACATTGCGGAAATCAAGCGCGCCTTCAAGCGTCGCAGTGCCAGCATTGAAGGCGACGGGATCGGAACACCACGAATTGTGCGCGGAATAAGCTTCGGCATTGCCGTTGTATTCGCACGTGTCGCGGCCGAGGGCGCGCAGTTGAAAACGAAAGCCCAGCGCGGGAGCGCGGCCCGTGTTGCGCCAACCGAAATGCAAGAAATACGGCACGCCCGCCACCGGATTTTCGACCACGTTGCCGGAGTTCGGGCCGGTGCGCAAAAAGATTTCGTCGGCCACCAGCTCGATCTGCGAGGAGAGCAGGCTGTACTCGCCCAAGCGCAGATTGAATTGATTCTCAAAATTTGAGGTCTTCAAAAAGTAAGACCGGTCGCCTTGATGCGCAACCACCTGCCACCGCGAGGCGTGCAGCGGAATCCAATCGTCCGCGTTCAAATCTTCGAAATCGTCCAGAAAGTCGCAATTGCCGCCGGTGATGCGCCGGATGCAGACGTTATCCCACATCGCGGCATCATTGAACGAGCCGAGACCAACGCCGCCGAGATCGTATTCCGCATCCACCGCGGTGCCCAAGCTCACGCCGTCGAAGAACACTTGCATGATGCTGCCCGTGCGCCGCAGCTTCACCTCATGATAGTTCGTGTCGGGAATGACGAACGTGCCGAGCGTGCCGATCTCCGTGCGCGAAGTGCCGCGGATTTTGTACACGCGCGAGTCGTTCGCGGTGCGATTGAGCATCACGTAATAGTAATGCTGCTCGTCTTGATAGCCGTAGATGAAAGCGAGATCCGCGCCGGGGTTGTTGGTGAAGTTTTCCGCGGAGCGCACTTGAGCAGTCAGCTCGAAATCGCGATAGGTTTGAAAGCCGAAGAAACGCGCCGCGGCATTGTCGTTTTCAATCGTCTCGCTGATCGCGCTATTAGCGTCGAGCACGCCTTCGAGCACGACTTCGCCGCTCGGCCAGGTCACCGCGGTATTGCACCATGTCGTAGTGAGGGTGTTCGCGCCGGCGTTCTGGCCGTTGTTGAAGCAGAGCACGCCGCCGTTCAATCTAATTTCCAAACGAAAATTGTTGGCGCTGTTGGAGCCGGCATTGCGCCAATCGAAATGCGCGAAATACGATTGCCCCGGCAACGGCACGCTCACGAAGTCGCCGGAGTTTTGGCCGGTGCGCAAATACACGCGCTCCGCGATCAACTCCGCCGCGGCCGAATAGCTGCGGCTTATGCTGTTGTTATTCTCATTCGTTTCGGTGATGATGTTGTTCACGTCCAACACGCCTGCGATGGTGTTGTTGCCGCTAGGCCAAGTGAGCGCCGTGGTGCACCACGCCACTTCACTCGTGTTGCCTGACGTCGTAAAATTGCCGGAGCAGAGCACGCTGCCGTTGAGCTTGATTTGCAAAAGATAGCCGTTTGCGGCAGTCGCGCCGGTGTTGCGAAAGTCGATATGCACGAAATACTGCTGCCCGGCAATCGGATTCGCCACGTCCGGCTCGCCGGAGTTCGGGCCGGTGCGCAAATAAACGCGGTCCGCAACCAAGTCCGCGGTTTGCGCGACGCCAACGTTCGGCGCGTTGCTCGGCAATTTTTCAGAAGCATTTTTTGTGGAAGAAGAAACGCGCGCGATCGTGCCGGCGGCAATCGCAGTCGCGCGCGGCGAAGTCGTTTCCGCCATCGGCTGCGAGACGGAGTTCAAACTGCAATCCTTGCAGTCTTCGACCGGAGCATTGCGCGCGGCCTCCTGCGCGAGTGCGGGCACAATTCCATAGCCCGCGAGAAAAAACGAACCTAGCACAACCATCCGTTTGAACCGGCGACAAATTCCTCGGTTCATAACAACCTCCTTATCCTTTGAGAATGATGAGAAAAAGTTAGGTGGAACAAGAGGGCGGCGTTGCTAGCGGGGAAGAGGCGTGTCGTTGCGTGGAGAATCTTATCGCGACATTCATTTCGCGATACAACTTTAACTCAGGCCATTATTTCTGTTCCGCGTCCAAAAAATTTCCCGAAACGGCACAAGCGCTTCCCCGGCACAGCGACCTCCTGACCCCGTTGGCGGCGGTGGTAGAGTGAGAAAAAAGCAAAAGCTTTTGTTGGGAAAAAAGAAACTAGGCGGCAGCGTCGAGCTTTTTGAGATAGGCCATGATCTCTTTTCTCTTTAATCCCTTCAAACGCGCTTCGGGCGGCAAGCCCTTCAAACGCTCTTCCGGTCGCAATCCCTTCAAGCGCTTTTCCGGCGGCATTTTCGCCAAAAGCTCTTCTTCTTGCTCTCTGATAAAATCTTCGACCGTGTACGGCATAGAAATACCCTCGACCTTGTAGTAGTTAAACAGCGTGTTGATGTATTGGCTCAACTCTTTCTTGCGCCAATCGTATTGCTCGGCGCCATAGCGCACTTTCTCCGCGACGCCGCTGAACATTTGCCACAGCGCGTTGCGTTTGCTCTTTGCCACTTCGCTCAGAACGATGATGCGAATCACGCAGCCGCCCCATGCCACTTCATAAACGCCCGTAGTGATCGGCTTGAGCACGGCGCCGCGTCCGAGCTTCTTGGGTTTGCGCATGCTGACCGCATACAGCCGGAATAATTTTTCCGGCAGCAGCTTTTTCAAAGACGGACTTACCTGCTTGCGATAGTTGACGTAGTGCCCGATCAACTCATCCAACGCCCACGCATTGAGCGGCTGCCGCAGTGATTTGAACGTGAGCAAATTGTAGCGCGCGAAATTTTCCAAGCCGTCCGGCAACTCGCGCGGCGGCGCGCCTTTGCTTTGCTCGATAATCAAAATATCGAGCACTTGCTGCTTGAGCGAAAGATCGCGCTCCATTTCGACTCTATAGCGCGTGCCCGTGAGGTAATCGCTCAACACCACGCCGAGCAGGCGATGCCAATAGACTTTGCGCGAGGCCATTTACGATCACCGAGCAAGAATCGTTAGCAACCTCGTCCCGCGTTGATCTCAATTGGACGCATCAAGCTTTTTGAGATAGGCCAGGATCTCTTTTCTCTTTAATCCCTTCAAACGTGCCTCAGGCGGCAAGCCCTTCAAACGCGCTTCGGGCGGCAAGCCTTTCAAGCGCGCCTCGGGCGGCAATCCCTTCAAACGCGCTTCGGGCGGCAAGCCCTTCAAACGCTCTTCCGGTCGCAATCCCTTCAAGCGCTTCTCCGGCGGCATTTTCGCCAAGAGCTCTTCTTCTTGCTCTCTGATAAAATCTTCAACCGTGTACGGCATAGCGATACCCTCGACCTTGTAATAGTTAAACAGCGTATTGATGTATTGGCTCAACTCTTTCTTGCGCCAATTGTATTGCTCGGCGCCATAGCGCACTTTCTCCGCGACGCCGCTGAACATTTGCCAGAGCGCGTTGCGTTTGCTCTTTGCGATTTCGTTCAAAACGAGAATGCGAATCACGCAGCCGCCCCACGTGACTTCATACACGCCGGGCATGATCGGCGTGAGTGCCGCGCCGCGTCCGAGCTTCTTGGGCTTGCGCATGCTGACGGCGTACAAACGAAACTCTTTAGCGGGCAGCAGCTTTTTTAAAGACGAACTCACCTGCTTGCGATAGTTGACGTAGTGCCCAATCAACTCATCCAACGCCCACGCATTCAGCGGCTGCCGCAGCGACTTGAACGTGAGCAAATTGTAGCGCGCGAAATTTTCCAAACCATCCGGCAGCTCGCGCGGCGGCGCGCCTTTGCTTTGCTCGATGATCAAAATATCGAGCACCTGTTGTTTGAGCGAAAGATCGCGCTCCATTTCGACTCTATAGCGCGTGCCCGTGAGGTAATCGCTCAACACCACGCCCAGCAGGCGATGCCAATAGACTTTGCGCAAGCTCCTCCTCCGTTTTTCCCGACCCAATTAAAGAATCGCGTGGATAAAGTCAAGGGCTTCATGAAAAGCATTATCTGGCAGAAAAATGTTTGCGACCTGTTCTCAATGACAACCCTTTTGCTTTATCTTTCAGCCAAACATTTTTCTGCCACTGCTTTGCGATAATCTATTTTGACGCTGTCGCAGGCACCACCACCGCAGGCACCGCGTTCTGTTGAATCATCGCATTGAACGCCGGCACCTGCTGCTCAAGCAATTGCTTCATGCGACTCCGTTGGCGCTCCCATTCGCTTTGCAGCTCGGCGAAACGCGTGGCCATGCCTTTCGTCAGCGGCGGATCGGAGGCGTCGATCTCTCCCATCAAATAAATGAACTGCGCGTTGAGCTTGTTGGGGAAGTTGATCACGTCCTGAAACGTCTCCTGCTTGGGCTGCACCACTTGCTCTTCCCACGCCGTGATTTTATCCACGAGCGCTTTGCCGGAGTCCGCAATCGTCTTCGCATTCGCCAGTCCTTTCGTGCGTGCCATCCAATCCTTCACCTGCTTGCGCACTTCGCGCAGACGATTCACGCCTTCGTGAATTTCATTCGCGCTCGCTTTTAATCCCGCCAAAAGCTTTTGTTGTTGCTCAAAAACCTCGGGCGCGATTTTGATGCGCCGGTCTTGCACGATTTCGAAAGTCTGCACGACACTCTTCTCGCCCACACTCAAGCGCGCTTTGTATGAACCCGGCGCTTCTTTATAACTTTGCAAGCTACCGTACACGAATAACTCCGGCACGCGCGTGATATTCTCGCCGCGCATATCCCACACGATGCGATTCATTCCGGCTTTCACCGCGAGCACCGGCGCCGGTGGCCCGCTCGGCCCTTCGCCTTCTCCGCCGCTCTCTTGCTTCTTCGTCGTGATCGTACGCAACACTTTATCATTCGCATCAAGAATCTCCAACTTCACCGCGAGCTTCGAAGTGTCCGGCGCTTGTGCAAAGGCGTAATGAATGAGCACGCCGTTCGCGGGATTTTTACCAATGCCCGGCGCTTCGCGGCTCGCGCCTTCTATGCGATAACTCGCGCGCGGTTTATAAAGATGAAACTCCGCCTTCGCGACTTCGGCATTGAGCTGATGCAGCGGCGTCAGATCATCGAGAATCCAAAACGCGCGGCCTTGGGTTGCGGCAATCAAATCATTGTCGTGAATCGTCAAGTCCGTGATTGGCACAATCGGCAAATTAAGTTGAAACGGTTGCCACGCCGCGCCGCCATTGAACGAAACATAAAGCCCAAGCTCGGTGCCGGCATACAACAAATCCTTCCTCTTCGGATCTTCGCGCACCACGCGCACGAATGCTTCCGCGCCGATGCCGCTCACGAGGCGCGTCCACGTTTTGCCATAGTCCGTGGTTTTATAAATGTGCGGCGTGAAGTCGCCGAACTTGTAGCGCGTGACCGCGAGATATGCCGTGGCCGCATCGTGCGGCGAAATTTCGATGGCATTGATCTGCGCTTCGGGCAATCCTTTCGGCGTGACGTTCGTCCAAGTCGCGCCGCTATTACGCGTGAGATGAACTAGCCCATCGTCCGTGCCCGCCCAAATCGTGCCCGCGGCATGCTTCGATTCGATCACATAAAAGATCGTGTTGTATGTTTCCGCCCCTGCGGCTTCGTTCGTAATCGGCGCGCCGCCTTTGCCTTGTTTATCCACTTCATTGCGCGTCAAGTCGGGACTGATCTCCTGCCACGTTTGCCCGCGATCACTCGACTTCAACAAATAATTGCCCGCGTGATAGAGCACATTCGCATCATGCGGCGAAGCCACGATCGGCGCATTCCAATTGAAGCGATACTTGTTGTCCTTCGCATCCGCGCCCAAGCCGAGATACGGCGCGGCCATTACGTTGCGCTCTTTCTTCGTCGCGGCATCGTACTCCGAGATAATGCCTTGATAGCAGCCCGCATAAATCAACACGGGATTATCGGGATCGAACGCGACATACGCGCTCTCGCAGCCGCCCACTTGATACCAATGCTCGCGGTCGATGCCGCCTTCGGTCGTGCGGCTCGGAATCGCGACGCTCGAATTGTCTTGCTGGCCGCCATAGACGTAATATGGAAAACGATTGTCCGCGATCACGCGATAGAATTGCGCGGTCGGTTGATTGCCCTGCGTTGACCAAGTCTTGCCTCCGTTCATCGAAACGTTCGCGCCGCCGTCATTGCCATTGATCATGATTTGCGGATTCGAAGGATTGATCCACAGATCGTGATTGTCGCCGTGCGGCGTGGAAACGTTTTTGAAGTTGCGGCCGCCGTCAATGGATTTCAGCGCCGGCGCATTGAGCACCCACACGGTCTCTTCGTCTTGCGGATCGGCAAAGATTTCGGTGTAATACCACGCACGCGCGCGCAACACGCGCTTGGCATTGATGAGCGACCAACTCTTACCCGCATTGTCCGAGCGATACAATCCGCCTTTGTCTGCTTCAATAATCGCCCACACGCGCTCGGGATTTTTCGGCGAGACCGCAACGCCGATCTTGCCCATGTTCAGCGGCAAGCCTTCGGTGAGTTTCGTCCACGTGTCGCCGCCGTCCGTGGTTTTATAAATCGCGCTGCCCGTGCCGCCGCTGCGCATTTGCCACGGCGTGCGGTGATGCTCCCAAAACGCGGCATAGAGCACGCGGGCATTGACAACGTCCATGCTCAAATCGCACGCTCCGGTTTTCGCGTCAACCTGCAACACCAGCTCCCACGTTTTGCCGCCGTCTTTCGAGCGATAAATGCCGCGCTCGTTATTCGCATTCCAAATACTCCCTTGCGCCGCGATATAAACCAACTCCGCGTTTTGCGGATGAATGCGCACCGTGGAAATCTGTCGCGTCTTTTCAAGCCCGAGATGCTTCCACGTTTTGCCCGCATCGGTGGATTTATAAACGCCGTCGCCATGCGAAGTCGCCACGCCGCGAATTGCAGCTTCGCCCATGCCGACGTAGATGACATTCGGATCGGACTCGGCCACTGCAATCGCGCCCACGGAGCCGGTTTTAAAAAATCCATCCGAAATATTTTTCCACGTGATGCCCGCGTCTTCCGTTTTCCAAACGCCGCCGCCAGTCGCGCCGAAATAATACACGAGCGGCGAACTCGTCACGCCCGTCACCGCATCCACGCGCCCGCCGCGAAACGGGCCGATATTGCGCCATTGCATCGCGCGGACAAGCGTGGTGTCGAATTGAAACGCTGCGGTGGTTTGCGCGAAGCCTGCACTCGTGCAAAGCAAGAGCAGCGCGAATGCCATGCTCACAACTCGAAGCTTGATAAAGCTTGCTACGTTTTTCATCGCACACTCCT
>CAYNDW010000207.1:0-9463 GCA_964395375.1 uncultured Cytophagia bacterium | reverse complement strand
GAGTTAAATGACTCCTTGCGCGGTATTAGCGGCTACTTTAACTTGGCGAGCAATGCGATTGAAAATCTCAAAGCGTTGCGCAGCAATAGCCGGCCGAAAATTTTTGTCGCCTTCACGGTCACGAAGGCAAACATGTATGACTTGGAAAACGTGGCGCGCTTGGTGAAGTCGCGCGCGCTCGACGGCCTGTCGTTTCAGCCCGCGCTGCATTTGCCGGAAATCATGTTCAAAGTCGATGACGATCTCGCGTTCGCGCCCGGTGACGGCGCGACACTGCAAAACATCGTCAATCGCGTGCTCAAGCTTTATGGCGACATGCTGCCGATGAATCGCGAATACTATCGCAACTTCGCCTCTTATATCGATAACCCCCAAAACCTCCGCAAGCACAGCAACGTTGCCGGCTTCGCGTTTGTGAATATCGATCCGTGGGGCAATGTTTATCCCGATCCGCTTGAAACGGAATCCATGGGCAATCTGCGCCAACAGACCTTCGAAGAGCTTTGGTTTGGCCGCCGCGCGCGTGAAGTGCGCCATCGTATCGCGCGCTGGGAATTGCCCATCGGCCTGTTTGAAAGCTTCATTCCCATGAACGTGGCCATACATAAGATGACGCCCTTCAAGCTGTATCGCACGCTCGGCCCGATTTTTAAAATGGCCGAGCATTTTTGAAATACATTTTCTCTCTGTCATTCTGGAAGAACCTTCCCTCGCACTGAGCACACATTTCTTAGTAAGACTTGACGCGAGCACGAGGGCAGATTCTTTCAGCATGACATGCAGAGGCGATCTCACTTAAACGAAACGCATAGGAATCCATGGCTGCCAGTCGAGTCGAATTTCGCATCGAAGATGAAACGGATGTTTCTTCCATGAATGCCAGGCACGGCGACTTGTTGAAAACGATTGCCAATTATTGGAATGCCCACATTCACGATTTGGCGATTGCCAAACACTCCGTCGGAACCCAAGGCTTTTTTCAAGATTTGGATGAGTATCGTTTCGACAAGCTGCGCTATCTGCCCAAGGTCGTGAATTTCAACGGCTATCGCGGCAAAACGATTTTGGAAGTCGGCTGCGGCATCGGCCTCGACTTGTTACGCTTCGCGCAAGGCGGCGCAAAAGTTTTTGGCGTTGATCTCGCGCGGCAATCCATTGAGCTTGCCCAAAAAAATTTCGCGCTGCACGGCGCATGGGGCGAGTTTCGCCTCATGAACGGTGAAGCATTGGAATTCGAAGACAACAGTTTCGACGTGGTGTATGCGCACGGCGTATTGCAATACACCGCCAGCGCCGAGCAAATGGTGAAAGAACTGCATCGGGTGCTCAAACCCGGCGGCGAAGCGATCATGATGGTTTATAATCGCATCTCGTGGCTCAATGCGCTTTCCAAAATCATGAAAGTCGATTTGGAGCACGAAGACGCGCCCGTGCTCAATAAGTATTCGATCAGCGCGTTCAAACAAATGCTCGCGCCCTTTGCCAAAGTGCGCCTCGTGCCGGAGCGGTTTCCCGTTGCGAGCAAGCTGCACAAAGGTTGGAAAGCCGCGCTCTTCAACGGCCTCTTCGTGCCCTCGTTCAATGCCTTGCCGCAATTCCTCGTGCGCCCGCTGGGCTGGCATCTCATGGCGTTTTGCAGCAAGTAAAATTTACTGGAGTTGTGGAGTGCTGGATTGTTGGATTGTTGGCGCGACGATTCTTGATAACTGACACGCCACCCATCCATCAATCCACAAATCCATCAATCCAATAATCCAATTGCCACATGTCAAAAAAAGTCTTAGTGACCGGAGCCAATGGCTTCACCGGCAGCTACCTCTGCAAACATCTGCGTGAAAAAGGCTATCACGTGCGCGGCCTCGTACGGCGCTCGAGCAATTTGGATTTGCTCAAAGACATGGACATTGAGCCGGCGTATGCTGATCTTGCCGAGGCGAATAATGCGAGCGCACTTGACAGCGCAATGAAAGGCGTTGAGGCGGTTTATCATGTGGCCGCCACGTATCGCACCGAAGGCGTGCCGCGCAAATATTTTTGGCAAGTGAATGTTGAAGGCACGCGCCACTTGCTCGAAGCTGCGATGCGGTCAAACGTTGCGCGTTTTGTGCATTGCAGCACCGTCGGCGTACAAGGCGAAATCAAGAATCCTCCCGCCACCGAAGACACGCCCTTTGCGCCCGGCGATGTGTATCAAGAATCGAAGCTTGCCGGTGAAAAACTCGCGCAGAGTTTTTTTCAAGAGAAAAAGATCAGCGGCGCGATTGTGCGGCCCGTGGGCATTTACGGCCCCGGCGACACGCGCTTCTTGAAACTCTTTCGTTTCATCTACAATGGCAAGTTTCGCATGCTGGGCAGCGGCAAAGTGCTCTATCATCTCACTTTTGTCGAAGACCTCGTAGCGGGTATTGCGCTCGCCAGCGAGAAGCCGAATATCAACGGAGAAGTTTTTACCATTGGCGGCAAAGAATACTTGCCGCTTTCGGCGTTGGTGGAAAAAATCGCGCGGGTGATGAACGTGCCCGTGCCGCGCAAAAGTTTTCCCGTATGGCCCGTGTGGTGCGCGGGACTCGCGTGCGAAATTCTCTGTCGTCCCTTCGGCATTGAGCCGCCGCTCTATCGCCGCCGCGTGGATTTCTTCATCAAAGATCGCGCGTTCGACATCACCAAAGCGCGCACGAAACTCGGTTTCGAGCCGAAAGTAGATTTGGAAACGGGCCTGCGCCGCACCGCGGAATGGTACAAGGCGCAGGGTATGTTGAATTGAAAATTTGAAATTGAAAATTTTCAATTTCAAATTTAAAATGCCCACAGAGGATGGAATCGTGGCTGACAACCTCTCCCACACACCGCAGCGCGAAACGGTCGAAATCCAAAAAGAACTCTTCGACGTTAAAAAATCCAAGCTGCAAAAATATAAAGAGATCATTCTCGGCGAAGCCGGCTTCGGCTTTTTGCTCAAGTTTGAATTGATCACTTTGTTCGTGAGCTGGCTGCCCGGCGCACTCGGCTTATTGTTGCGCAGCAAACTTTATCCGACATTACTCGGCAGCGTTGGCCGCAACGTCACCTTCGGCGCGAACGTCGTTTTGCGTCATCCCAAGAAGATTCACATTGGCAACGACGTCATCATCGACGACAATGTTGTGCTCGATGCCAAAGGGCAAAACAATCGCGGCTTGTTCATCGGCAACGGTGTGTTCATCGGGCGCAACACGATTTTGAGCTGCAAGAACGGCGACATTCATTTGCACGACAACGCCAATCTCGGTTTTAATACGCACCTCTTTTCCGCGAGCAACGTGACCGTGGGCAAGAACACGTTGCTCGCTGCCTATGTGTATCTCGTGGGCGGCACGCATGAATTTGATCGCCTCGACGTGCCGATTCTTTTTCAAACCCGCGTGAGCCATGGCATCACTGTCGGTGAGAATGGTTGGCTTGGCGCGCATGCCGTGGTGTTTGACGGCGTGACCATCGGCAACGAGTGCATTATCGGCGCAGGCGCAATGGTCAATCAAGACATTCCGGATTGGAAAATTGCCGCAGGCGTGCCGTGTCGCGTGGTAAAAGATCGCCGGCAATTGTCGGGTGAAAAAGAAGTCGTGAGCATTTAGCGCACGGCTTGTTTCTGTCATTCAGAAGGAATCTTTTTAAGCACTGGAGATTGTACCCAGTTCGTAAAAGGATTCCTTCTGAATGACAGGTTAATAAAAAACGTCGCGCAACCCATGATCAAAATTCTCCACGTCATCGACAAGCTCTCCATGGATGGAATCAATCCGAGCAGTTGCAGCAAGCTGTTCGTGGAGTGGTTCGCGCAGCATCATCGCGCGCGTTTCAAGATCATGATTGCGAGTTTGCGCGCGAAAGATGCCGCAGGCGAGTATTTGGAAGATCACGGCCTCGAAGTTTTTTATATCAACAAAGGCAAAGTCTCTTTCGCAAATGCCTACGCGATTGAGAGTTTGATTGACGCGCATGCGATTGACCTTCTACATCTACACGGCTATAGCTCCGCAAACTTCGGCCGGCTCGCTGCACGTCGCAAACGCATTCCTTCGGTCATGCACGAGCACGCGATTTTAAAAGTGCAGCCGCATCAATTTCTCGCGGACTGGCTGTTGCGCAACAAAACCGATGTCGCCGTCGCGGTCTCGCATGCCGTTAAAGATTTTTTGATAAAAGGCCGCTCCGTTTCGAAAGAGAAAATTCAAGTCATTTGGAACGGCATCAATCTCGCGGCCTATCGCCGCGCAAATTTGCAAAGCGCCGCGCAATTTCGTGCGCGCTTTGCGACGCGTGAGCAAAAGTTGATCGGCATGGTGGGGCGCTTGCGCGAGGAGAAAGGCAATCGTTATTTCATTCAAGCCGCGCGGGAAATCTTGCAGCACATGCCCGACGCTCGTTTCGTGCTCATGGGCGAAGGCGAGGAGCGCGCACAATTGGAACGGCTCACAAATGAGCTGGGCGTGCGTGAAAAATTGCACTTCGCCGGTTTTGTGAATGACGTACAAGCCGCACTGCATGCGTGCGACGTCGTTGTGATTCCCTCTTTAAGAGAAGGCTTTGGCTTGATCTTGGCCGAGGCCATGGCGGCCGAGCGCCCCATCGTTGCCACACGCGTCGGCGGTATGATCGAGATGGCGCAGCATGAGCAGCAGGTGTTGTTTGTTCCGCCGGCGAATAGCTCCGCGCTCGCGCAAGCTGCGTTGCGGCTTATGCAAGATCAAAACCTCGCAGCGCGTTTGGCAAGCGCCGCGCGCGAGCACAGTGAAAATTTTAGCATTGAAAAAAACGTGGCCGCGCTGGAAGCGCTTTATTCAAAGTTAGCGGCGAAACAGAAATTACAGGCGCGTTCCTCCTCCAACTATGTCATTCCGCAGGAATCTTTTTAAGCGCTGGAATCGGTGTCCAGTGCTGAAAAGGATTCCTACGGAATGACAAATTGAGGGGTAGCGTGCTTATAGTTCTAATTTGCACAACACTGATCACTAATGACTGATAACTGATCACTGCTCTTCATGCTCGCCACGCTGACCAACAAACTCCGCTGGAGCTATCGCAAAAACGCGCCGGATCTTTTTGCGCTGCTGACGCGCAATTATCCGAGCTTCGTCACCGCGCGCAAGCCGGAGCCGCTGCGCGAAGAGATTCCGGTGTTCACGTTTCATACGGTCGAGCCGGTTGCGTTCGAAGCGCAGTTGCAATACCTTGCGCGCAACGGTTATCGCACGTTGAGCGGCGCGGAGTTTCAAATGGCGGTCGCGGGCGAAATAAAGATTCCCGAAAAGAGTGTCGTGCTCACGTTCGATGACGGCCGCGCTTCGTTGTGGAGTGTTGCGTTTCCTCTGTTGCAAAAGTACGGCTTCTGTGCCGTGAGCTTCATCATCCCCGGCTTGATTTCGGAATATGCGACGCCGGCCAAGACGTATGAAAATTACCTCGCCGGCGAAGCCACCGTCGAAGATTTATTGGCGCGCGAGCGCAGCGCCGAACCGCTGTGCTCATGGGAAGAAATTTACGCGATGCACGAAAGCGGCGTGATCGACTTTCAATCGCACACGAGGTATCATCACCAAGTTTGCGTGTCGCCGCAAGTCGTCGATTTCATGCACCCGAATTTTTCGAAATACTTTTTCGGCAACATCAACGTGCCCGTCTATCGCGAAAACGGCGAGCTGAATTACGGCCGCGAGTTGCCGCTCGGCGCGCCCATTTATCGTTCCGAGCCACGTATGACCGGTCGCTTGGCGTATTGGGATGATGAAAACCTGCGCCAAGCCTGCGTTGATTACGCGCGGCAAGAAGGCGGCGCGAGTTTTTTTCAACAAAGTGATTGGCGTAAAAAACTCGCGGCTTTTCATCAAACCGAAAGCAAAAAAGCCAAGCACGCGCGTTTAGAAAAAACTTCGGAACAACATCGCGCGCTACTCGATGATCTAGCCGAGTCCAAGCGCATCATCGAAGAGATGCTGCCTAACAAAGTGGTCGAGCAATTTTGCTATCCGTGGTTCATGGGCAGCCCGCTCGCGGTGCGGCTCTCGAAAGAAGCGGGCTATAAAGTGAATTATTGGGGCATCGTGCCGAGCCGCGCCACGAATCGCGCGCGACAAAGTTTGTATTATGTGCCGCGCATCGAAGATTTTTACATCTATCGTTTGCCCGGCGCAGGCCGCCAACGTCTGCGCGATCTTCTGAAAGCGAAAGTCAAAAACTATTTGCCCGGCTTCGCGGCGCAGTTGAAGGAAAGTGATCAGTTAGCAGTGACCAGTGATCAGTCATTAGTTGTCAGTGATCAGTAATATGCTGCTTCGAGGTTAATTTGCACCGTTTCTCTATAAAATGTCATTCTGTAAGAACCTTCCCTCGTGCTCGGCACTCACCTCATAATGAGATTTGATTCATGTGCTAGAGAAGATTCTTCCAGAATGACAACGTGGGGGCCGCATTGCAAAACGATCTTTAAGCAGCAACAAGCAACTAGAAACCAGCATCCAACAACTAACCACCAGCACCCAACTCATGATCTTCGGAATCGTCGGACATATTACTTCCGAGCGCACATTGCCGGAACTGCAAAGCGGTGAGAATAAACTCAACGCGAATGCTCTCACGCGCCTTTACACAGGCAAAGCGCAAGAGCCGCGTTGGAGCGCGATGGGCGCGGATGCGCTCGTTGCGATGCAACCCACCGGCGTCGCGACTTTGGATGCGAGTCTCGCAAGTTATAGCGATCCCAAGTCCGGCAGCTTTGCAGTGTTGCATGGCAACCTCTTCAATCGCGCCGAGCTTGCCGCGCAATATCTCGGCAGCACGAAAATTACGAACAGCGCCGAAGTCGTGCTGCGACTCGTGCAAGAGTTGGGCGAGAAAGCGTTCGCGCAGTTGAACGGCAACTTCGTACTCGCGATTTGGGAAGCCTCGGCGCAGCGCTTTTATCTGGTGCGCGATCATCTCGGCGTGGAGCCGGTTTATTTTTCGCGCAAGCATGGCGTGCTGTTCTTCTCCAGTGATTTGCAAAGCTTGACCGGCATTCCCACTGTCGGGCGCAAGTTGAACATGAGCATCTTGCAGCGTTATCTGCTATTCAACTACAACCCAGGTTTCGATACTTTGTTTGACGACGTGCACGCGCTGCGCCCCGGCTTCTTCATTAAGATCGAACGCAGCCGCATGAGCATGACGCAATATTGGCGGCCTTCATTTGCAGAGACGTTCAACAAGGATGCAGCGACATACAAAGCCGAGCTGCTCGAATTACTCGGCGATGCCGTGCGTTTGCGTTTGGCCGGCGATCAATTTCGCCCCGGCGCATTTCTCAGCGGCGGCATGGATTCAAGCTCCGTTGTTCATTTCATGCACGGCCATTTGCAGCGCCCCATTGCTACGTTCTCGTTTCGCTGTCGCGGCAAGAGCTTCGATGAGTCGCACTACGCGCGCATTATGTCCGAGCGCTATGAAACGCAGCACCAGCAAGTCGAATACACGCCCGAAGACGCGGCCACGCGCATCATCGCCGTGGCGCAATCCGCGCAAGAGCCGTTCTCCGATATCGGCATTGAAGTCGCGTCGCTCTTGCTCGGCGCGAACGTGCGCGAGCACGCGGATTACGTGTTGACCGGCGACGGCGGCGATGAACTCTTTGGCGGCCATCCGGTTTATCTTGCCGATCGCGCCGCGGACATGTTCGAAAAAATTCCCGGCTTCGTGCGCACGCCGCTCACGAAAACACTGCAATACTTGCCCGATACCGACGACAAGAAAAGTCTGCAAGTGAAGCTCAAACGCTTCTCTTACAGCGCCGCGTTTCCTTCTGCATTGCACAGCAATCGTTGGCGCATTTATTATACTGATGAAGAACTGCGCCGCCTGTTTGCTCCGGATATGCTGGCGAGCGTGAACGGCCACAAT
This sequence comes from uncultured Cytophagia bacterium, assembly GCA_964395375.1. Lineage (GTDB taxonomy): Bacteria > Zhuqueibacterota > Zhuqueibacteria > Zhuqueibacterales > Zhuqueibacteraceae > JABWAN01. The sequence continues at coordinate 1,552 of CAYNDW010000207.1, read as the reverse complement.
CCCTATCGCGAGTTGCTCGAAATTTATCAAGAGGCCGACGGCAAAGACTTTCTGAGCCGCACGTTGTATGGCGATTATTATTCCGTGGTGGGATTTTATCTGCGCCGCATGGAATTGATTCGCAACTTCGGCGTGGAAGGCCGGATGCCGCTGCTCGATTATCGTTTGGTGGATTACACCGCGCGAATTCCGAGCGAGTTGAAGCTCGACAAGAAAGGCCAAACCAAAGTCATTCTGCATCAAGTGATGACCGGCGAGTTGCCTGATGAAATCGTGTTTCGCAAAGACAAGCTCGGCCACAGCGTGCCCATGAAAAATTGGATGCGCGAATCTTCAACGATTCAAAAGCTTTTGCAGGAATATTTGAATCCGCAGACCGTGCGACGGCGCGGCTTTTTCAATGCGAATCTCATCGAACAAATGATGAACGAGCACCAACGCAAAGCGCACAATCACTCGCATCGTTTGTGGGCGCTGCTCGTATTCGAGTTGTGGTGCCGCGCGAATCTCGACGGCAAGCCGGAAGCGAGCCTCGCGTGAAGCTGTTGCTCAAAGCGTTGCTCAGCCTCGCCGTGATGGCGTTGTTGTTGTGGCAAATCGAACTCGCGCCGTTGCTCGCGGCCTTCGCGGCCACGAAGCTCGAACTCTCATTGCTCGCATTCGCGCTGTTCTTGTTTCAGCAAGTGGTAGTTGCCTACGCTTGGCATATTCTCCTGGTGGGTCAAAATCGCAATCTGCCGTTGCGCAAAACTGTGGAAGTGCATTTCATCGGCAGCTTTTTCGGAACGTTCCTGCCTTCGAGCGTGGGCATGGATGTGATTCGCGCGTATCGTTTGGGGCGTTATCTTGAACGCGGCGTGGATTCCGCGAGCGCGATGTTCGTCACGCGCGTGGTGGGTTTTCTCGTGAATTTTCTGCTCGCCCTGCTCGTCGCAATTCCCGTGAGCCGCACATTGGGCAATCCCAGCCTCTTCGGTTTTGTGCTGCTGTTGACTGCGATATTCATTGCTTGCGTGTGGATTGTATTGAATGAAAAGATGCTCGGCTTGATGAAGGCCGTGCTGGCGCGTTTCAAACTCGCGAGCATTACGGATAAAATCGCCGGCTTTCGCGCAGGCATCATGAGCATGGCGCGCGACCGCCGCGCGATGTTCAATCTCATCGCGCTTTCATTTTTTTATCAAACCCTCGGCATCGTGATCATTTATGTTTTGGGCCGCGCGCTGGGCATTGAGCTTTCGATCTGGCATTACTTCATCTACATTCCGTTGATCACGACCATCACCGTGTTGCCGATCTCGCTCGCGGGCATTGGCATTCGCGAAGGCGCATTCGTGTTCTTCTTCGCCCAAGCGGGAGTCGCACAAGCACAGGCCTTGTCGCTCTCGCTTTTGCTGTTTGCCCAAACTCTCGCGCTCGCCTTGCTTGGAGGGGTTTGGTATTTGTTAGCGAGTGAGCAAAGCGCGAATGCAATTTCAAACGCAACTCAGCTTGAGCAAATCACACAGAGCGCGCAAGAAATTCCCCCCTTGAGGGGGGCTAGGGGGGTGTT
>CAYNDW010000206.1:0-9478 GCA_964395375.1 uncultured Cytophagia bacterium | reverse complement strand
CTCACCGCCTCGTGCGTAAGCGTGAAGTGATGCGGCGTCACTTCGGTCGTCACGCGCAAGCCGCGTTGCCGGGCTTCGCGCACGAGCGCTATCGCACGCGCGGAAGAAATGTGCGCGATATGAACGTGGCAGCCGGTATATTCCGCGAGCATAATATCGCGCGCCACAATAATGTCTTCCGCCACTGTCGGCATGCCGGGCAGGCCGAGCTTGGTTGACATCACGCCTTCGTTCATGACACCGCCCACACAGAGCGAGGCCTCTTCCGCATGCTCGATGATGGGACGCTGGAACATGCCCGCATACTCCAGCGCGCGCCGCGCCAACTCTGCGGTCGCGATCGCGCAGCCGTCGTCGGAGAACGCCACGGCGCCGGCATCGACCAACTCCGCCATTTCCGCGAGTTCTTTTCCTTCGCGACCCTTGGTTGCCGCGGCAATCGGATGCACGTCAACCATCGTGCGCTCGCCTTGCCGAATGAGCGCTTCTACGATTTCGCGTTTGTCCACTGTGGGCGAAGTATTGGGCATCGTGCAGACGCCGGTGAATCCGCCCGCAACGGCCGCGGCGCAACCGGTGAGCACGGTTTCTTTATCTTCCCGGCCCGGCTCGCGAAAATGCACGTGCATATCAAACCATCCGGGTGTGAGCACCAAACCGGAAGCTTTGATCACTTCGCAGTATTCTTGCGCGCGCAAGTTGGCGCCGACTTTTTGAATGCGGCCTTCGTCGATATAAACGTCGAGCACTTGATCGAGCTTGAGGCCCGGATCAATAACATGCGCGCCTTGAATCAACAAGCGCGGCAGTTTTTGGGTGGTGAAAGTGCGAGGCATTTTTTAACATTCCAAGTATTCGTTGGGAAGAAGAGTGCCTTTAAAATAAAATCTTTGTTTTGAAAGAGAAGTTGGACACGGAAACGGGGCAGGACACGGAAGTTTTTTCGGGGTCCTGTTCCGTTTCCGAGTCCCATCATGCTATTCATTGCCATTCACCACTTCCAAATCCCCGCCGCATTTCAAATAGAGCACGGCCATGCGCACGGCCACGCCGTTGGTGACTTGATCGAGAATCATCGAATACTCGCTGTCGGCAATATCGTTATCCAATTCCACGCCGCGATTGATCGGGCCGGGGTGCAAAATGACCACGCTCTTCTTCGCGGCTTCCAAGCGCGCGCGGGTGATACCGAAAGTCGCCGCATACTCGCGCAGCGAAGGAAACAGGCCGTTGCGCTGGCGCTCGAGCTGAAGGCGCAGCACATTGAGCACGTCAGCCCAACGAATCGCCTCCTCGACATTCGTAAACACTTCCACGTCTTTGCCGAACGCTTCGCCATAATCTCGCGGCAGCAAGGTTGCCGGTCCGCAAATCGCCACGCGCGCGCCCATGGCTTTGAGACCGTGAATATTGCTGCGCGCGACCCGGCTGTGTTGAATATCGCCGACCAGCGCGACGCGCAAACCGTCAAGCTTGCCAAACTTGTCGGTCAGCGTCATCATATCGAGCAGCGCTTGCGTCGGATGTTCGTGTTGGCCATCGCCGGCATTGATGACGCCGGCCTCGATCATGTTGGCCAGCATCTGCGGCGTGCCCGCGGACTGATGGCGAATGACGACCATATCGATCTTCATCGCTTCAATGTTGCGCACGGTGTCCTTCAACGATTCGCCTTTGGAAACGGAAGAGCCGGAAGTGGCAAAGCTAATGGTATCTGCGGAGAGTCTTTTTTCGGCGAGTTCAAAAGAAATGCGGGTGCGCGTGGAAGATTCGAAAAAGAGATTGACAACAGTTTTACCACGTAGGGTAGGAACTTTGGGAATGGGGCGGCTTAGAACTTCCTTGAACTGCTGGGCAGTTTTTAGAATAAGGGCAATTTCCTCGCGCCTCGTATTCTCCAAACCCAGCAAATTTTTTGAGATGACCATTCAGACCCTCACATTTGGTTCCGTGATTTACGGAGCGTGGACTGACTGGCTGCCGGGCGGTGGTGTCGGAAATTTTTCGTTTTTTATCATCCGTCCAAAACGTCAACTAGATCCACACCATCCACGCCATCCACGCTTGCCAATTTCACACGAACCTCTTCTCCCGGCGTCGTCACCACTTCTTTGCCAACATAATCCGCGCGAATCGGTAACTCCCGATGCCCCCGATCGACGATGACGAGCAGTTGAATTTTGGCAGGCCGGCCAAAATCCATCAAGGCATCGAGCGCCGCGCGAATGGTGCGCCCGGTGTATAACACATCATCGACGAGCACGACGACTTTGCCTTCGAGGTTGAACGGGATTTCCGTCATTTGCACGCGAGATTGCTTCATGCGCCGCATCATGCCGCGTTGATTGTAAGACAGATCATCGCGGTAGAGCGTCACATCCAATGTGCCCAAAGGAATTTTGCGCTCTTCAATCTGCTCAATCTTTTCACTCAAGCGTTGCGCCACATGCACCCCGCGCGTACGTATCCCGACCATGACCAAATTATCAATGCCACGGTTTTTTTCAATGATCTCATTCGCCAAGCGCGACAGGGTTCGATTGAAACCGGGCGCGTTCATAATCTCGGCTTTGAATCTAACTGGAGAGGCCGTCATGCTAGGGGAGAGGGACGAAGTTGTATAACGGTTCACAGCGCTGCGCGTTTTGCTTGGAGCAATGAAAAAGCCTTTCCCTGCGCCTCGGTAAAGAGGCATAATTTGAGACACAGAAAAAGGCTTGAGGTGGGTTCGCATAAGCGCGGCCAAAATACATTTATTTTGCAATTGTGTCAAGGTGAAATTCGAAGACGAGAGAAAAAAAGTGTCAAGCGGCGCAACCATTTTCAAACGTCCTCCTGTCTCTTTAAAGGCGTGCTGCATGATTTCGGCACAATGCCGCTTGGCAAAAAATGTAATCCCGACCTCGTACAAGCACAAATCGGAATTTGGAAAGCCGCGCGCCACTAGTTCGCCGCGAGGCCTCACGGGTTGCGGGTCCTATACTAACTTCGGAAAAACACGGTCGCGCGGTGCAGCGCGGAGGAGGTGAGCACCAGTGGCGCATGATTTGTATTGCCAAAAGAAACTGCTGGCAGAATGCTGTGGTGTTCCATGAACCGATTTGTCTAGGAAATGTTCCGCACGTATGTTTACGAACTTTTGGAATAAAACGCTCGCTTCGTATTGGCGCATGCTCCGGCCAAATTTTTTGGCTGCGATCACTTTGATTTGGAGTTCGAATGGGGAGCGCGATCTCGCGGGCTACAAAGTTTATATCGGCGACAAACCGAAGCAATATAGCACGGTCATTACCGTTGGCAAACGCACGCGCTATGATTTGGCTCATTTGCCGCGCAACAAAACGCATTACCTCGCCGTGACCGCCTATGATGTCAGCGGCAACGAAAGCCCGCATTCATTAGAAGTCATCCTTCCCGCAACTACGGGCGGAGGGGAAACGCCGGCAGGCGAGGAAAAGACCTTAGAACGCGCTTACAATTTTCCCAACCCCTTTCGTGCCGGGAGCGAGGCCACGACGATACGGTATTTCCTCGCGGAGGCCGCGCGCGTGACGATTCAGGTCTACGACGTCAAAGGCGACTTGATCAAAACGCTACTCGATAAAGCGCAACGCAGCGCGGGTGAAAATCTCGGCGACAGGTGGGATGGGACCGATTTGAACGGCATTTCCGTTTCACCGGGGCTATATTTTGTCGAGATTCAAGCGCAAGATCGAAAGGCGATTGTGAAATTAGTGGTGCGATCATAAGCTGTGAACCCATTGGTAAAACCCTCCTTCGTTATGAGTTCTCGAATCCTTTTCCTCCCTCGCATTCTGCTTCTGGCGTTTATGATTCTTCTCGTTGTTGCTCCAACAACGAGCTCAGCCCAAAGCCTTGGCAGCGCCGGCGCTTTTATGCGCATGGGCATTGGCGCGCGCGCAGGCAGCTTGGGCGATGCTTATGTTGCCGCGGCAAGCGGGCCGGAAGCGATTTATTGGAACCCGGCAGGGCTGGCCGTTGCTCCGTCATGGCAAGTTGCGTTGACGCAACGACGCTATAGTTTTGATCGCAACTTCACGTTCGCGGGCGCGGCGCTGCCCCTTGGGTCGCATCAGGTGTTGGGTCTCAGTTGGACCGGGTTTCGTGTGGGGAATATCGAAGCGCGGCAGGGCAACACGACAAATCCGGATGCTCTTTTTTCTGATAATGAAAACGCGCTCGCACTGATGTGGGGCGTTCGCGTCAATCCCTGGCTGGCGCTCGGCGCGGGAGCGAAGTTTGTTAGTCAAAACATTTTCACTGAAAGTGCGACGGGCTACTCCGGTTCCATCGGGCTTTTGCTTAAGCCTACGCCAATTCTTTCTTTGGGCGCGCAGTGGCAGGATTTTCTTTCGACCTATCGTTGGAGCAGCGGCCGGCAAGAACGATTTCCGCATACCCTCATGCTCGGCATGGCGTTGCAACTTACGCCGCGCTCCGTGGTGACGCTTGATTATCATCACGCCTCCGCGCAAAACGGCACGGGACAAAACGCAGGCGCATTTCGCTTTGGCTCGGAATTTCGCGCACTTGCCGCGCTGCCACTTCGGGTCGGGTATTCGCAGCAGGCGTTCAATCTTGGCCTCGGCTTTGAAATTCCCGTTGCCGGCGCGCTCATGAAAATAGATTACAACTTTGCCGTGCAGGACGGCCTCAATCAAGAGGGCCACGCTCTTTCGCTCGGTTTTGAATTTGGCCATGGCCAACGCGGAGGTCGAAAAGAATCCGAGCGCGACTTCGCGCGTGAGGATAAACAAACTCCGATTTTTGTTCTCAACAAAGCCGACGCTGTTTCCGCCATAACCTCAAAGCCCTCGCACCGGCCGTTTGAAAATACCGGAATGGTTTTTATCACGGCTTCGATTAGCAAGTCCGTCGTCTATGCTGCGCCCCAAATTTCCGCGAAACGCCTCGGGTTGTTGCGCATGGATACGCGTTACGAAGTGGCGCATCAAAAAAATGGCTGGTATCAAATAAAACTCGCGGGGAAAAAAATGGGGTGGGTGGAAGAAGAGTATGTGGAACGCGCCGCCAGAGCGTCGAAATGAACGGCGCCGCCTCCGGGAGAGCATATTCTCTGCGGAGTTTTTTTGAAGATAAAATACTGAGGAGGATAAACAGCAGAGGGCAACAAGCTTTTGATCGTAACTTTGGCGAATGGGACTTGGTGGAAAAACTTCCTAACGCGCCATCTCCAGCAAGAACCCCGTGCTCTGTATTTGCACTTCGAATACGTTGCTGCGTTGTTCTTTGCCCGGCATGCGCGCGGCGAACGCCCGTGTGATCGGGAAGCGCTCGCGTATCACCGCAAAGATCGGCTCCGAAACTAAAATATTCGCCCGTGCTGATTCGGTCAAGACCAGCAACCTCTCCGCGATTTGCCTCGCTTCACCAAACGCGACCCATTGCGGTTGCTGCGCCTTCCCAATCTGACCGAAGCCAGTCTCGCCAACATGAATCCCCATTCCCACATTTAACTCTACATCCAAATTGCGCGCGGCATATTCACGCAATTCTTTGCAAGCCACGCTTAACCGGCGCGCCGCTCCCACTGCCCCGGTGATCGCGGCTTCGAGTTCTTCGTGCAAGCCAAATAGCGCAAAGACTTTTGCGTTCCCCGCTTCGCATAACGTTCCGCCATGCTCCAACAATAACGGTTCAAACCTGGTGCGAAACTCGTGCAGCACCTCCACACAATCAGAGGCAACGCTGTTCGCGGCCAGCGCCTCAAAGCCGTGTAAGCACGCATGCAAGAGCACGAGCGGTTGTTGTGTGCCCGGCCTCGCGGGCGTGCTCGGCGTAAAGTTATCCATGAATTTTTCCGTTTCGAGTTCGTCTCAAAATAAAGTTTGGGCGCGAATGGGGCCAAGTATTTTTGTCGAGCAAGCCAAACGAATCGGCGGGCGAAGTTGATGCGCAACAAAAATTCAAGTCTCCGCATGGAAAGCAATAGCAGAAATGTACCCGCAATGCGTGGGATTGCAGCAATTGCCGGCGCGTGCGGAAAGATTCTTATTTAAAAATGAAAAAGCCCCGTTGCGTGTCCAATCGTCAGCAACGAGGCTTTCAGCTTCATTTAAGAGTTTTCATTCAAGAGAAATCTTTTTTAGCACAAGGCAGTTGGTTAATGCTTGAAAGGATTCCTACTGAACGACAGGTATTAAGATTTCTCATCTCCCCTTGCGAATCGCGATATTGCCCGCGCTCGTTTTGAGCGTGATCAAATCGCCGCCGCCGTTGATCGCGCCTTCGCCGCGAATGTATTCCGCGGAGCGGCGCTCGCCTGCGCCGCGATCTATTTTCAACGGGAAGTCCGAGGAAATATCGTAGCGTTCGCGCGCGCCCCATTTGCCGTCAAGATAAATCTCCGCGAAAATTTTTGCCGGCAACTTGTCGGGAATGGTCAATTCCAGATCGCCGCCGCTGCTGCTCAAGCTCAGGCTATGCGGCTTTTTGAAATCCACCAAAGTCATCTCGACCTCGACATTGCCGCCGGAAGTTGCCGCTTCCAAACTCGCCATCAACGCGCGCACAATCACATCGCCGCCGGAAGTTTTCAAGCGGCTCGCCGCGTGCAAACGCTCCGCGCGAATATCGCCGCCGGAAGTTGCGGCTTCAAGTTCGCCTTTGATATCGCGCAAAACCACGTCGCCGCCGGAAGTGGAAACCTCAACGCTGCCACTGGTGTTTTCCACGTGCATGTCGCCGCCCGAAGTGCTCGCCACCACATTGCCCGCGACTTCAATGATTTCGATATCGCCGCCGCTCGTGCGCAACGTCACTTCTTTATCCGCGGAACGCAAAGTAATGTTGCCGCCGGAAGTCGCCGCGTCCAGCAGGCCTTTGATTCTTTCCAAGTCCAAATCGCCGCCGGAGGTTTTCACATTCACGGTTCCTTCCGCATCGCGCACCACTACGTTGCCGCCGGAAGTCTTTGCGTTGACCGTGCCGCCCGTGCTCAACAATTCAATATCGCCGCCCGAAGTGCGCAACGTAGTATTGCCTTTCACGCGATCAATCGAAATGTCTCCGCCGCTCGTGTTAATGTCGAGCGTGAAGCTCGCAGGAACGGTGATATTGAAGCTTGATTCCACGGAGCGCCGCGGACGCGTGCGGCCTTCGACTGTGATGCGGCTGCCGGTTTGCGCATACGACTCGATGCAAGCTTCGAGCACGCGCTTCGCTTCTTCTTCCGTGAAGACTTCCATATGCACCGTCTCAACGATGTCAACCGTTGCGCCGGCAACGGCTTTCACCACAACATCGCCGGTGATTTCACGCATTTCCAACGCGCCCGTTTGGCCCGCATTATACGACTTCTTGATTTCCGTGACATAGCCACGGCTCTCCCGCCGCAACTCTTGCGCACCGCTCGTTTGCGCGCAGAGGAGTGCGGTTGTCAATAAAACTGCTGCAAAGATTTTTTGAGATTTCATGAAAGAAGCTCCAGTTTGGTTAAAAGTTAGAATTCTGTTTAAGCTGTCATTCCGGAGGAAGCCTTTCTAGCAATGGGCGCTATCTCCAGCGCTTAAAAAGATTCCTGCGGAATGACATTGTTGAGGGAAGGCAAGCCGCATCATTGATTTTGATCCGCAAAGCTCATTAGATGAATACTGAGCGTTGGAACGAGAGGAGTCATCGCTTCATCACTCCAAAACTCCATCACTCCACTTTCTCCTACTGCACGTTGCCGCTACTCACATGCTGCAATAGCCGCCCGGCTTCGCGGCGGATGTACTCATTGGAATCGTTGGCCGCGGCCTCCAATGCTTCGAGTTTTTCATCGTTGAAGCGAGTAGCGCTCAATGCTTCCAATGCTTGAATCCGTACGCCGGCATTCTGATCATGCAACAAAGTTTGAATCAAAGCGTGTTTGACGCGTTCCACCCCGACGGCGTTTTTAAGCGCATGCACGGCTTTGATGCGCACGCCCGCATTGCCATCCTCCGTGAGCAGTTGCAGCAGCGCGTCAAGCAGGTCATCATCCGGTTTCGCGTTCATAATCGAAGCCTCGCCCATTGCACGCACCGCGCGCAACCGCAAGCCCGGCGAATTTTCTTCCCGCAGCGCATGCGCCAACACTTGCCGCACAATCGGATCCTCCGCGGTGCCGCGCCACGACACGTCATTCACGGTGCTAAACTCGATTTCGATTTGATTCGTGTTTTGATCGAAGCGAATTTTATGCACGTTGGCCAAACGCGGCGAATAGGCGGAATGAGCCGTGGTAATGGGCTGCGGTGTAAGTAAGAGCGGCACGAGATCCATTGCAATCGGCGGCGCAACTTTTTCGGCGCGGGCAAAGAATTGTCTTCCTATTAAAACGCCACACAACAGCAGGGCAAGCGCAAAGCCGAGTTGAAACGCCGGCTGGCCATTGCCCAACCAGCGGTCGCGAAAGTTTTGCACCCACGAGGATTTACGCTGCGTTGCCGTAATGCTCTCGAAAAGTTGGTCGCGCAAACGTTGCAACGTGTGCGTTTGAGGTTCATACTGATTCGCCGCTTCCAGTTTCCGATGCAACGCGCGTATCGCCTCGAGTTCCGCGCGCGCCTCGGCCTCGGCATGAAGCCAGGCTTCGAGTTGGCGACGTTCATGCGGCGTTAATTCGTCGCTGTCATAAAGCGGCAGTAACTCGCGCAGGCGATCTTGTTCTTTCATAGCGTTTGAATGTTTGAAGTGAAGTCTTATTCAACAATGTTCAACCACGGCTTGGCCGTGGTTTGTATTTTTTTCTGCATGGATTGATAAAGCCACGGCCCAGCCGTGGCTGAACAAAGTGTGTCTCAACACAACCCCTCTTCCTGATAAGCGCGCAGCTTCTTTTGCAAATGTTGCGTTGCGCGGAAGAGATAATTCTTTACCGTACCCTCGGCCGTGTTCAAAATCTTCGCGATGTCTTGCAATTTGTGGCCGTGAAAATGGCGCAGCACGAATACTGCGCGCTGCTTGTCTGAAAGCGCGGCAATGCCCGCGCTAATCTGCGCCCCCAATTCCTGGTTGATCAACTCGCGCTCAGGATCAAGGCTTTCCGTTGGAAATGGCGCGAACGCCTCGTCCTCGGTTTCAAGCACGTGCTGCTCATGCGTGTCTCGTCGCGTGCGGCGTTTGCGAAAATTGATGCAATGATTGACCACGATGCGATGCAGCCACGTCGCAAACTCGCTCTCGAAACGAAACGAAGGCAGCTTGCGATAGACGTTGATAAAAACGTCTTGATACACGTCTTCCGCATCGCCGTGGTCGTTCAGCAATTGATAGGCAAGCTGCAGCACGCGACGATCATGCAACGCCACGAGTTGTGCAAAGGCGAGGGCATTGCCGTTTTGTGCTTGTCGAATGAGTCGAGCTTCGCGTTCGTCCATGGGGTCTTTTTGAAAACCACTGCGCGGAAGTTTATCGCACTTCGCCTCGGCGGAGAAACTGAGGCGCCGATCTGTAGCAATAGACAGTGGCG
>CAYNDW010000205.1:0-9505 GCA_964395375.1 uncultured Cytophagia bacterium | reverse complement strand
AATCCCGCATATGCCGCAATCAACGACGTGCCGCAAGTGATCTTTCCCGGCGGCGACGGCGTGATTTATTCTTTCGAACCGCAGACCGGCAAGCTGATTTGGAAATTCAATTGCAATCCGCCCGAAGCGGTTTATGAACTCGGCGGCTCGGGCACGAAGAATGATTTTATCGCCACGCCCGTGATTTACGACAACAAGGTTTTCATCGGCCTCGGCCAAGACCCGGAGCACGGCGAAGGCATCAGTCATCTTTGGTGCATCGACGCGACGCAGAAAGGCGACGTGACCAAGACCGCGGTGGTGTGGCATCGCGGCTATAAAGATTTCAACCGCACCATGTCCACGGTGGCGATTCACGAGGGTTTGCTCTACGTTGCGGACTTGAGCGGCTTCGTGTATTGTATGGACGTGAAAACCGGCGAGTTGATTTGGAAGTACGACACCTTTGCCGCGATTTGGGGTTCGCCGTATGTGGTGGACGGCAAAGTTTATATCGGCGATGAAGACGGCGACGTTGCGGTGCTTAAAACCGGCAAGCAGATGGAGCTGCTCTACGAAGTCAATATGGGCAGCGCGGTTTACACCTCGCCGGTGGCCAAGAACGGCGTGCTGTATGTTACGAACCGTTCGACGTTGTTTGCGTTGGAGACGAAGAGCAAATAATTTTTTAAAGGAGGTTCAAGATGTTGACGACGTATGAAGCCGTGTTACGAGGGAACCATATAGAGTGGGCCGGGGAAGTTCCGGATCACATCAAAGCAAATTCTCCCCTTAATGTCCACGTCACTTTTTTGGACGCCCCCTCTCGTGACAACGTAATAAGCACAGGGCGCCGGATGGCCGACATTTTGGAAAAACTCGCGGCGTTGTCAGGGCTTGCCGAAATCGACGATCCCGTGGCATGGCAACGAGAAGTACGAAAAGATCGTGCGTTGCCAGGAAGGGATTAAACATGATCCTTGACAGCAACATTATCATCTACGCTGCAAAGCCGGAAAACGATTTTCTGCGTCAATTCATTGTTGCGCAAACGCCCTCGGTGTCGGCCGCGAGCTACGTTGAAGTGCTCGGCTTTCATAAATTGACTGCTGGAGAAAAAGCATATTTCGAACAATTTTTTGCAACGGCTCCCTTTCTGATGATCACTCGCGCCATTCTTGATCGCGCCGTGGCTTTGCGTCAGACAAGAAAAATGTCTTTGGGCGATTCTCTCATAGCGGGAACGGCATTGTCTCACGATCGCACTTTGGTTACGCGTAATACCAAAGATTTCGATTGGATTGTTGGCCTTAACCTGCTTGATCCGTTTGAAGCCTTGAACAAAGGAGACGATGCACAAGAGGGCGTCGAAAAGTCGTAACGATGAGTTCTATGCTAAAAATTTCAACTTGCCCGACATGTGGCAGCAAAAAAATCAAACAGGTGAAGCGCAATTGGGTCGATGAATTTCAAGGCGAAACTTACACCGTGCCCGCGCTCGAGTTTCACGAATGTCCGGACTGCGGCGAAAGGCTTTATGATGCTCAAGCCATGCGCAAGATCGAAGCTCATTCTCCGGCCTATATGAAAACGCACAAGCGCAGAAAGGCAGCGTAGCTGAAGCGCATCATGAAAAGCGCGCCTCTCCCCGTCGTCGTTTCGGCGAAGTATAAGCGCGATTATCTCGTCGAGGTCGAGTTCGATAACGGTGTGAGAAAGCTCCTCGACTTTGAAAGATGGCTGAATGGGCCGATCTTCGAACCGTTGAAGGATAAGAAATATTTCAAAGACTTTTTCATAGACGGATGGACGGTCGCCTGGCCCAACGGGGCGGATGTCGCTCCTGAGACTTTATATGAAGCAGATGGCACTATAGAAAGCCGCAAAGCCCGGGCGCTTGCTGAAACCTTGACTTGATACATTACGATGGAATTTCACAACGGCAACTTTATCATCAGCACTGACCAAGCCAAGCTGCAAGTGCCCGTGATTCACGGCTTCCTTGCCAACGCCTCGTATTGGGCGAAGAACGTTCCGCTCGCAATCGTGGAGAAGGCGATTGCCAACTCGCTGTGCTTCGGTGTTTATGAAGACGAGCAACAAATCGGCTTTGCGCGCGTGACGACGGACTACGCCACGTTTGCCTATCTCGCCGATGTTTTTATTTTGGAGAGTCATCGCGGACGCGATTTGGCGAAATGGTTGATGACGTGCATCGTATCGCATCCCGAGTTGCAAGGCTTGCGGCGTTGGATGTTGGCCACACGCGACGCGCACGGTTTGTATGAACAATACGGTTTTCATCCGCTGGAAAAACCGGAACGATTCATGGAGTTGCACCACCCCGAGGTTTACGATAAAACTAAGGCTGCTTGATGGCGAATTTTATATGTGTTAAAAATTTCCCCCGGACTTCTAGCTGCACCGACCACGAGTGGGTTAAACCCATGCACCTCGCGCGCAACGTGTTTATCGCCGCGCTCCTTTTAAAGTTGTTTCTTCCGAACGCCGGCTTCGCCTGGGGCGGCATTGGCCATCGCGTCGTCGCGAGGATTGCCGCGCAACATCTCACTCCCCAAGCACGGCAAGCGATCGCCAAACTTTTGCCGCCCGGCGAAACGCTCGTTTCCATCTCAACCTATGCCGATGAAATTCGCGGCTCGCGCCCGGACACGCGGCGTTTGCATTACGTCAACATTCCGTTGCTTGCGAACAGCTATATGCCCGGCCGCGATTGCCGCTCTTCCGATGAAGGCGATTGCATCATCGCGGCCATTGCGCGTATGCGCCTCGAATTAGCGAATCCCAAAACGGAACGCGAGCGCCGGGTGTTTGCGCTCAAATTTCTCGTGCATCTTCTCGGTGATTTGCACCAGCCGCTGCATTGCGCGGATAACGAAGATCGCGGCGGCAATGACACGAAGGTGACGTGGTTCGGCCCTTCCGAAAGACAGCAGAATCTGCACGGCGTTTGGGATTATGGCATCATCGAGCGCGGCGGCCGCAAGGAAGAAGATTGGTTTAAAATGCTCACCGCTACGATCACCCCCGAAAAAATTCCGGCGCTGCAATCGGGCGACCCGACGCAATGGGCGTTGGAATCCTTGCGCGCCGCGCATGAACACGCCTACAAGCTGCCGCTCAATCGGCAACTGGGGCAAGCCTATTACAATAAAACTTTGCCCATCGTGGAAGAACGTTTGCTCAAAGCGGGCTTGCGGCTCGCGCGCGTTTTGAATGAAGCATTACAATAGCCGGTTGTGCCGGAGCGCGACCGCGCGCATAAATTAGGATGAACCCGTTATGAGCTTTGCAAGGTCCGTCGGCAAGCTGCGGCTTGTCGTTTTTGCCGGCTTGTCGGTTGCCGTTTTCTGTTCTTGTAAAAAAGAGCAACAAGCCGCGCTAGAGCTTCCGGCAATTAAACCCGCGGCTGCAATCGCGAAATATGACCAAGGCGATTCCGCTTTGGTCGAAGTTGTGGTTGCCGGCCTCGCGCTTAAGCACGACGTTTTTGTGTATGCCGATACCGTTGCCGGCGCGACAATTTTAGATACGCTCACGCTCGGCGAACAAGTGCGCGTGCGTGTGCCGCGCAATCGTCACGGCGAAGGCTTGTGGCAAGCGCATGGTTGGCGTTTGATGGCGGCGGACGCCGCGCAAATTAGATGGCTTCGCGCGGCCGACGTAATTGTTTTAACCGACGCCACTCGCATCACGCGCGTGAACCGCGCTTTCTTTGCGAACGGTGCACCGGGCGCCGGGTTGGAAGTTGAACTCGAAATCTTATTCGATTATTTAGGCTATGGCTCCGGCCATGTTCATTTCCAGCACGCGCAACGCGCTTGGTATGATGAGCTGCTGCTGCAGATTCTCGACAAGCTTGCGCCGCGTTTGCCCAAAGCAGATACACTGCGCGCCGCCCTTGCGATTGGCGACGTGTTGCCCGTGGGCACGGGCGTGCTGATTCCGTATGTCAAGAGCGAACTCTTTCGCCGCCGCAAACAATACGATCGCGCGCTCGCAGAACTGCGCGCCGTGCGCGAACGCGCGGTGGAACAGCCGATGTTCTTTGGCCCTTCCAAATCCGAAGCCGCTTTGCAAATGGGCGAGCTTTATACGGAAAAAGGCGACACCGCGCAAGCGCTCGCGCAATATCATGAGGTGATTGCGCAATGCGCCGACGTTTATCGCAGCGGCTCGGAATGGAATGATTGGGCCGATCAAGCCGCGGTGCGCGAGATTACGGAGTTGCTGGCCAACGATCCGGTGCGGCTGGAGCGCGAAGCGGACGAGGTTATTCAAACGAGCGCAATTCCCGCGGTGAAGTTGCTCGGTTATGCGGCAAAAATAAAAAGTATGGCGCGCCGCGGCTTGCGCGAAGCCATGATCGACACCGCGCTCGTTGCCGTGCAGCGTTATCCCAACGAGCAGCGGGTTTATTATAAAACCGATCTTAATTTGGCGAACCTGGTGACTTCGAAAGTTTTTAATGTGCTCGAAGCGCAGGCCAAGCCGGAATTGTTTCGCGATTTTGCCGAGCGTTTGCGCGCGCTGTTTCCGCGGCACGCAATCGGAGCGGCTGCGAGTTATCGTCTCGCGCTTTTGGCGGACGCGACCGACGGCAGCTTGCCGCACGTAAGCGCGCTTTACGAAAAAGTTTTCACGGACTACGAGCCGTTCGAGTTTTATGACAACGAAAAGCCGCTGGCCGCGGGCAGTTATGACGCCCGCATGCGCTTTGCGCAGCTTGCACGCGAATCGGTGCGCGCCGCCGAAGTTATAGTTGAAAACGCCGAACTGCGGCAAAGTTTTATGCCGATTTATGACGTGAAGGCTCACGTCAAGCGCGGCACTCGGGTTCAAGCTTTGCATTCGGAAATCTATTTTAACAAAAACGCCACGCGCACGCCGCGCTTTATGAAAGTAGCGCTGCCCGACAGCACGATTGGTTGGATGCGTTTGGAACAACTTAAACTCGTAGAAACAGGCCGACGCGCAAAGTCGGATTAAACTCACCTCGAGGATTTTTATGCTGAAAATGAGAAGCCTGCTGGCTGTGCTCTTGTTCTGTTTTCCGGGTTGGGCAACAGCGCAAAGTTTAAATGAAGAACTCTGGGAAGCCACGCGCAAAGGCGAAGTTGAAACCGTCAAGGCGCTGCTCGCGCAGGGCGCGGAGATCAATGCGAAAACGCGGCACGGGGCCACGGCCTTGTTTTACGCCGCGGATCGCGGCAATGTCGAAATGATCAAGGTGTTGATAGAGCACGGCGCGGAGCTTAATTTAAAGGACACTTTTTATACGGCGACCGCGATCAGTTGGGCGGCATACAACAATCGCGTCGAGGCCGTGCAGCTTATGCTCGCCCGAGGCGCGGAGGGGGCGGACGACATTTTAATGATCGGGGTGAGTGGTAATAACCTAGATCTCGTCAAGGCCGTGCTGGAAAATGCCAAACCGAAAGCGGAGTCGCTGTCCTCCGCGTTGATGAACGCCAAGAACAGCAACAGCGCGGAGATCGTCGCCGCATTGGAAAAAGCGGGCGCAACGCCGCCGCCCGAACCGGCATTCAAAGTCGATCCGCAAAAGCTCGCGCGTTATCTCGGCAATTATCACAGCAAGGCCATCGGCATGAGCATGTCTTTTTCATTGAAAGACGGCAAGCTGTTGAGCACGATTGCCGGACAGCCGCCGCTCACCTACGCCGCGCGGGATGAGGCCAATTTTACGGCCATCGAATTTCAAGGCATCAATATCACTTTCAGCGTCGAGGGCGAGCAGGCCAAGAGTTTTACTTTGCAACAGGGCCAGGGTAGTTATGTTTTCGAGCGCGTGGTTGCGGAAACGGCCACGCCGGCCGAGGCTGCCGCTGAAAATAAGCCCGCGCCCGAAGTCAAAGCTGTTGCTTCACCCTCCACAAAAAAAACCGCGAACGGCGCGCTCACGAAATATTGGCCTTCGTTTCGCGGGGTGAATGCTTCCGGCGTGGCGCAGAGTTCCGATGCGCCGGTGCGTTGGAACGCAGAGAAATCCGAGAACATCAAATGGAAAACCGCGATGCCCGGTTTGTCGCACGCGAGTCCGATTGTGTGGGGGGATCGGGTCTTCATCACCACGGCCATCGGCAGCGACACGAGTTCGAAGCTGCGCGTCGGGCTTTACGGCGATGTTGTGCCGGACAAAGATGTTTCGCAGCACACGTGGAAAATTTTTTGTTTGGATAAAAAGAGCGGTAAGATTTTATGGGAGCGCATCGCATACGAAGGCGCGCCGAAAGTGAAGCGACACACCAAAGCCACCCAAGCGAACTCCACGCCGGTGACGGACGGCAAATACGTCGTCGCGCTGTTCGGCGCGGAGGGCATGTATTGTTACGACCTGAACGGCAAGCTCGTCTGGGAAAAAGATCTCGGCGTGCTCGATAGCGGCTGGTTTTATGATCCCGATTATCAATGGGGCCACGGCAGCTCGCCGATTATTTTTGAAAACCTCGTGATCGTGCAATGCGATATTCAGAAAAATTCTTTTATTGCCGCATACTATCTCAAAGACGGCAAACAAGCTTGGCTCGCTGCGCGCGATGAAATTCCTTCATGGAGCACGCCGACGATTCACACGGGCAACGGCCGCGCGCAATTGATCACAAACGGCACGAAACACATTCGCAGTTATGATGCGCGCGCGGGCAAAGAGCTGTGGAAACTCGCGGGCAATTCGGAGATTGCGGTGCCCACGCCGATTATCGCGCATGACATGATTTACGTGACGAGCGGCTATCGCCCCATTCAACCGATTTATGCGATTCGCCTCGACGCGCTCGGCGATATTTCATTACAAGACACGGCGACCACGAACGCACACATTGCGTGGAGCAAGAAACGCGGCGGCCCGTATATGCCCACGCCGTTGGTCTACGAAGATTATCTCTACGTCTGCGCCAACAACGGCACGGTCACCTGTTACGATGCGAAGACCGGCGCGCAAATGTATCGTGAGCGCTTGGGCGGCCAGGGCAGCGCGTATGCCTTCACCGCCTCGCCGATAGCCGCGGCGGGCAAAATTTATTTCACTAGCGAAGACGGCGAGATTTTCGTGGTGCAAGCCGGGCCGAAGTATGAACTACTCGCCACGAATGCGATGGGTGAAGTGTGTATGGCCACGCCCGCGTTTTCGGAGAACCTGTTGCTCGTGCGCACGCAGCAGCAGGTGTTCGGCATCGGCAATTGAAATGGGATAACACCATCTGAGCGAGACGAAACCAAACTGAAATTTCCAACGGATAAAAGCGGCCCACGGATTTGCCCTCTTTACAGTTGGCGACTTTTATCCGTTGGAGAAGAGTTTTTTCATTGAAAAAAAACGGCTGTGAGCCTCAAACCAAAAGGAAGCTATGCGTTCAAACTCGATGTTGCTGCCGCTCGTCACAAAATCGTCGCCGCGTTTTCTGCATCATGTGCTTGTGCTCCTGTGGTGTTGCATTGCGCCCGCCTTCGCGCAATACGTGCCCGGCGTGAACAACAATGTCACACTGCTGGGCCGGCAGGATAAATACAACGGCTATTCGAATATTTGGGGCTATACCGACGCACGCGGCAACGAGTATGCGCTCATCGGCGCGGACGTCGGACTTTCCGTGGTCAACATTACGAATCCCGCCAATCCGATTGAAGTGGATTTCGTGCCCGGCCCCGGGCCTACGGGTTGGCGCGAGATCAAAACTTTTTCGCATTATGCTTATGTGGTGAGCGAGGCGGCTTCACCCAATCAATACTCCGGCGTGCAAGTCGTCGATCTTTCCACGCTGCCGGATTCGGTGAAATCCTTTCGTTCTTATCTTTGGCCGAATGTGACCGCACAAAATGCGCGCGCACACTCGATCTCCGTTGATGAGGCCGGCTATCTCTACATTCAAGGCGGCAACACCACTACGGGCACGGGTGGACAAGGCGGCGGCGTGCGCATTCTCAGCCTCGCAAATCCCGCAGCGCCGGCGGTGACCAGCGTGTTCAACGCGCGTTACGTGCATGATTCGTACACGCACAAGAATTTGCTCTTCAATAGCAATATTCAAGACGGCGGGCGCGTGGACGTGGTTGACGTCGCCGATCGCGCGAATCCCAAGTTCGTCACCGCCATCACTTATCCCAACGGCGCCTCGCACAACTCCGGCACAACCAAAGACGGCAACTATCTCATTACCACGGATGAATCCTCGGATATCACCGTAAAGATTTGGGACATTCGTGTGCTGTGGGATAATGATCCGAACAACAACAGCAACCTCGAGCTTGTCGCGGAGATTCCGGTGCCGGCCGGCTCCATTGCACACAACGTGCACGTACGCGGCGATTATGCTTTTGTCGCGCATTACACGGAGGGCGTGAAAATTTTTGACGTTTCTGATCCGCGCAAGCCCGCGGAAGTGGGCTACTACGATACCTTTCGCCAAAACGGCGGCGGCTTTGCCGGCGATTGGGGCGTGTTTCCCTATTTCCCCTCGGGCAATTTTGTGCTGTCGGATATGCAAACCGGTTTGTATGTGTTACGCCTCGATCACGCCGGCGTGGGCGAAGTACGAGGCCGGATTACCAACCGCGAAACCGGCGCGAGCGTGCCCGGCGCAACCGTGCAGTTTGTAGAAGCCAATCGCATTTTGACCACGGACAGCAACGGCGAATATTCCGCGCGCACGAATACCGGCACGCATACGATGATCGTGAAAGCGTTTCCGTTTAAATCGGACACGGTCAAGTTTGATTTGGCCACGGGCGCGCCGCAGCAACAAGACCGCGCGTTGCAACCATTGCTCGCTCTGAGCGCGTTGCGCGGCAGTGTGCGCGACACCGGCGGCAAAGCCGTGCGCGCGAAAGTCACGCTCTACGCGAGCAGCAATACCATCGCAAGCTACACGCTCACGGACAGCAGCGACGCCGAGGGCAATTATGCTTTCGAAAATATTTTCGTGTCTTCGCCGCCGTTGTTGAAATATGATAAGCTCGTCATCGAGCCGATCATTCCCTATGTCGCGCAAACCGAGGAAACGATCACGATCGCCAAAGACGCGCCCGCCGTTCATAATTTTGCCTTGTCGCCCGCGCAAGTGTTGTTGGTGAATGACGATCCCCGAGGCGCATATGGCAATTATTATCTCGACGCATTGCGCGCGATAAACGTTACCGCGTATTCGTGGTCGCGCGTGGTGCGCGGCCCGGCGCCGGTGAGCGCGATGGCGAAATTTCAAAGCAACGTCATCGTTTGGTTCACGGGCGATGCGATCGGCAACGAGGTGCTCACTGTTGCTGAGCGTGACAGCATTAGTGCACATCTCAATCGCGGCGGAAAAATTTTGCTCTCCGGCCAGAATATCGCAGAGAGTTTGCAAGGCACCGTGTTTCAACGCGATCGTTTGCATGCTAGCTTCGTGCAGAATTCTTCCGACTTTCTTTTGCACGGCGCGCCCGGCGATCCGATTGGCAAGGGCTTGAGCAATATCGTAACTGCCGGCGCCGGCGGCGCCAACAATCAAAA
>CAYNDW010000204.1:0-9506 GCA_964395375.1 uncultured Cytophagia bacterium | reverse complement strand
GCCACATCACGCTCATGTAGCGCAAGAGTTGCGTGAGCACGTTTTTGTCGGGATGGGATTTGTGCTCGAAGAGCAAATAAACATCAACCGGCAACTCCCGCGTCTTGGTCCGGCACTTTACAACCAAATCGGAAAATGAAGCTTTGTACTCCTCCGAGATGTATGAAGTCGAATCCAGCGTGAGTTCGCTAAAATCAATTTGATTTTGCAGCGCTGCGGGCAAAGCTACTTTCATAAAGGTCTCCGCGTTGGCAACCTCGGAGAAAACCTTTTGAAAAAAGTTATTGTGGATGTGGTCAATGCCCGACGTCATTCAAGATCGACTCTCTTTGGGACTTCCCGAATCACTTCGCCAACTGATCACTGATTACTTTTTTCCACCGGCTTGCCGTTTTCACTCATCACCGGCAATCTCTTTTCAAACGCAAACACATAATGCCCGCGCTCGGGATTCACCGCAAGCGTGTCGAAGTTGTGCCAGTCTTCATCATACGGCACGCGAATGCCATGATAATATTCCTGCACTTTGTAATCCTTGCGCAACGGCCAGCCTTCCCAATCATCCGGGCAGAGCATGCGGCGCAGATCAAGATGACCGTCGAATGCGATACCAAAGAGATCGTACACTTCGCGTTCGTGCCATTCCGCGGTGCGCCAGAGCAGCGAGACCGTCGGCACGCGCGCGCCGTCACGCGGCATTTCGGTTTTTACGGTGAACCAATGCTTGTGTTTGAACGAGAAGAGCTGATAGATCACGCCCAACTCTTTGCCGGCGCCGAGATCGTAGCCCGCGAGGTCATGGCACATATCGAAATACAAATCCGGCTCGTCTTTTAGAAACTAGCAGATTTCATGCACATCTGGCGGCGCAATTTTCACCACCGGATCGAGGGCTTTTTCATCGAATGCCAAAATCTTTTCGCCGAAGCGCTCGCGCAGCTTTTGAGTAATGTCAGCAGCAGTCATCAGCCCACGACCTCCGTGAGTTTGCGTTTGATGTGGCTTTCACCGCGAATTTTTTCTTGCAGCTTGAGCAAGCCGTCGATCAACGCTTCGGGTCGCGGCGGGCAGCCCTGAACGTAAACATCGACTGGAACGATTTTATCGACGCCTTTGAGCACATGATAGCCGTGCTTCCAATACGGACCGCCGCACGTTGCGCAGCTTCCCATGGACATGACGTACTTCGGCTCCGGCATTTGATCATACAACGTCTTCACGCGCAGCGCCATTTTGATCGTGACCGTGCCGGCAACGATCATGAGGTCGGTTTGCCTCGGACTCGGGCGAAACACGCCCGCGCCGAAACGGTCAAGATCATATTTCGAAGCGCCGACCGCCATCATTTCAATGGCACAGCATGCCAAGCCGAAGGTCATGGGCCACATCGACGAAAGCTTCGCCCAATTCAGCAGCGAATCAATCGAGGTGACGATGACGTTGTCGCCATAGCGGCCTTCTTCCATGAAGCGTTTTTCTTTTTGGAGAAAAGGCTGGGTGGGGTGAGACATTTTTCCTCCGCGATCCAGGTTGCACAGCGAGTGCGTTGTTGATCAGATGAATTTCACGCGCAGATGGTGACGCTCTCATAACGTAAAACGGAATTACTCGAAACAAGACTGATGACGCGCAATATAGAAAAACAAGGCAGGAAGAGCAAGCACGACGCAAGTTGCGATCAAGCAACGGCGAACTCCGTGTATTGCCGAACGTCGGGAGTATGAAATCCCAGCACGATTTTATCTTTGGGAATGCCCGCCGCTATCAGGTCGTTGGCAATGCCATGCTCCGTGCCGTCGCGTTGAACCCACACTTTGCCATCGATAATATCGAGGTGAATCAAGCAACCGTGAATGCGCTTTACTCTTTGCCAACCTACTGACATGACCAGATAGCGATCCGTGTCGTGGTCGAAAATTGTTTCGTTGTGAATCTCACCATAGGCATATTGCAGCCGAACGTATTCGGCTAACACGTTTTTGATGATCTCGCGATAAACGTCTATGGTATCCATTTAACAATCTCCTCGGTGTGCGGATCGAAAACGATTAATCGCACACGCTGGTTTTCAAGTAAAATTTTGCCGATGGGTTCTTCGAAGACGGAATCGAAAACGGCTTCTCGAATAGCCAAATAGAGCACACGCTCCGGTTCTGTCCGAGACAAGATATCATGATACAGAATAAACTGACCCACTGCATTCTTCAAGTCGTCAACCTCGGACAGACTGACAAAACTTTTGACTTCAACAGCAATTTTTTGATTTGATCTTTCTGCCGCCAATAGTTGTTCTGCGCCCAAATCAATGTACAAGTCTTTGAATCCCCATTTGAGCATCAACGGGTCGTGCGTAATAACCCAGCCATCCTTGACAAGGGCATTCTTGACATGATTATGATAGATGTCTTTGACCGGCATACGGCACCCGTATCAATAAGCATTATCGTTGAAAATTACACGACTTTTTTACTATGCCAAATCCGGGCGCGCGACGTAATGCTCCTTCTTCGGCTCGAAGCTCAAGAGCGTGTCGCGGTCGAGCAGCATGGCGTTGCGCGAGTACGCGGAGATTTCGAGCACGCCGGTGTCCATGCGAATCGCGTCTTCCGGGCAGGCCTCCACGCAATAGCCGCAGAACACACATTTGCCGAGATCGATGTCGAACTTGAGCGGATACTTTTCGATCTGCTTCTCCGGCCGTTCGCCCGCGACGATGTAAATGCACTTCGCCGGACACACGGTTTCGCACATCATGCACGCGACGCAGCGCGGCGTGCCGTCTTCGCGTTTGGTGAGACGGTGCAGCGTCCGCAGCCGCGGCCAAAAGAGCCGGCGAACTTCAGGATATTGAAACGTGATCGCGCCCTTCCAATCGCGCTTCACGCCAATGCTCGCGAGCATGAAATGCCACAGGTTGAAAAAGAAGCGGCGCATGGTGAGCGCGAGGCCGTCCCAAATGCGCGGAAGATAGGTGCGTTCCCAAAACGTGAGCGGTTTGTATTTGTCGTGGACGTTCATTGGCTAACTCAAAATTGGAGTGGTGGAGTTTTGGATTGTTGGATTGTTGGGCGGCTGAAAGCCTCCATCAATTTCATTATGCTGCCATCAATAAAGTTTCAATCCGCAGATCATTGAAGGCCGGTTTAACATAGAGCTTGTCGCGGCCAGTGGGAGCGAGAGTAAAAAAGCGATTGAGAGGAGAACTCTGCAAAAGTTTTAGCGCAAGCGTTCTCGCTTCTTTGCTCATCTCCTGCAAGCCATAAAGCTCAATGCGGCTCTTCTTGCTCGTTTGGCTGTAATCAAAGACGGACAAGCCGATCAGAGTTTTCATCTGTTGATCCATGCGCAGCAATAAGCTGTCATTGATCGAAAGGCCGACGCCGGGGCGAGCCGCACCAAACGCGACATACAGAATGTCGGCTTCGGCATCATACGAGAAAGAGATTCTCATTTTCGAAGCTTTGTCAACGCTTGCTTCCGAGCTTCTTCGTGCTCAATTCCCAAACCGGCTTGAAACTGCGCTTCGGCGATCTCAATATCCTGCAAGAGAGCGAGCCTTTCGCGCAAAGCTGCATCGTTCCTTCGGGAAAGCGTACTCGAATTATTTTGCCGAAGGCTGTTTTGTTTTGATAACACCGGCTTGCCCTTTAAAATTTTGCGAAACAGCGTTTCGCCGGCAATGGCGTTCCCAATCTGGAGATTGTGAACGAGAACGCAAGTTGCGCCTTCGCCATCTCATGAAGCAACGGCATGTTTTGCACTGCACGCCCTTTTCTTCGAGTGCGCCAACAAAGCTTCGTCAATTTTTTTGTTTGCTTCGCGATCAAAAAAAGTCTCACCGCAAGCCGGACACGCCCAATACTGGATCACGGGCGAGATCACGCGCTTGTCTTTTACGACGAAACGATAGCGGCCATGTTTTCTTTGAATGGCGGACAAGCCGCACAAAGGGCATTCAGTAAATTTCATGCTCACTCTTTGCTCCTTCGGCGGAGATTGGGAACGAGAACGCATCATTCCGTCACTCCGCAATTCCCTCACTCCAAAACTCCATAAATCCACAACTCCAACACTCCACCAATCCCTCACTCCAAAAGAAGAATCACCGCCGCAGTGATGACGATATTCGCGAGCGCGACGGGCAGTAGAATTTTCCAGCCGAGGAACATGACTTGATCATAACGAAAGCGCGGCAGGGTCCAACGAATGATCATCATGAACCACATGAGCACGGCCATCTTGAGTGAGAAGCTTAAAAATTGGAGAATCGTTACAGTCAAGTTTGAAAGCGCCACCGTGCTGCCCCACGGAAAGTGAAAACCCTCGGGCATCAAATAGGGCACTTGCCATCCGCCGAGAAAGAGCGTCACGGTGATCGCGCCGATGAGGACGGTCTCGATGAGGTCGGTCAAGAAGTACATGCCGAAGCGCATGCTGCTGAACTCGACGTGATAGCCGATGATCTCGCTCTCGCCTTCGGGCGCATCAAAGGGAATGCGTTTGGATTCCGCGATGCCGGTGGTCAAGAACAGCAAGAAGCCGATGGGCTGCACGAAGATGCCCCACTTGGGAATCCAGCCGAGCCACAGCTCACCTTGCGCGCGCACGATGTGTTGCAAATCGACGGATTGATAAACCATCAACACGCCGATGATCGAAACGCCGATGGCGACTTCATACGAGATCATTTGCGCGGAGGCGCGCAAGCCGCCGATGAGCGCATAATTGTTGTTCGAAGCCCACGAGCCGAGCACCACGCCGTAAACCGCCATGGACATGAGCGCGAATACATACAAGATACCGACATTGAGCGAGGCGACTTGCATCACAACTTCTTTGCCGCCAACCACGAGCGTATCGGCAAATGGAATCGCGGCGAACGCAACGGTGGCGAAGAACATTCCGAGGCCGGGCGCAAAGGAGAAGAGAAATTTCTCCGCGCCTTGGGGGCGATAATCTTCTTTGAAGAACATCTTCAGCGAGTCCGCGGCGATGTGAAAGAGGCCGAAGAGTTTGAGCCCGAAGATGGACGCGCGATTCGCGCCCACGCGGTCTTGCATGAGGGCGCTCTGCTTGCGTTCCACCCACGTGAGCAACGCCGCGGTGTTGAACACGAAGATGATGATGAAGAAGAAAATTTTCAGAAGTGTGGCGGTGATTTCAAACATGGGTTATCCAAAAGTAAAGTAACGTGTCATTCCAAAGGAATCCTTTTGAGCGCCGGCGAGATTGCCCAGTGCGTAAAAAGATTCTTTCTGAATGACAGCCTCGGGGCGGAACAGCACAACTCTACACAAGATTTGATTTATCGTCATTCAAAAATCGAAATGATCCGAAGCTTGTCCGGCACTTTGTTTAGCTTGCGCGCGGCGATCTTCGCTTGCGGATCTTCGCCGAGCTTTATGCCTTCCTCGCCCAACGCTTCGTAGCTCAATCCCGCGAACGGTTTCACTTCGCGCGCGAGCGCTTTGAATACGTCTTCGGTTTCGAACGCGGGCGCGGACACATTCAACAAACGTCCGAGTTTTTTGAAAATCATCCACTCCGGCTGCGCGTCGCCGAGCGGCTCGACGGCTTTGCGAATGCGCTGCACGCGGTCGGCAAAATTCGTACACGAGCCTTCTTTTTCCACAAAAGAAGCCGCGGGCAAAACAATGTGCGCGAGATTGCTCGTCGCGTTTTGATTTGTGCCGATGAAGACGATGGTCGCAACGTTTTGCAAAGCCTTCAACTCGTTGGCCTGAAAGCCGTCATGCAAATCATGATGAAAGATAAAAAGCACCGCGAGTTTCTTTTTGAGCAAATCACGAGCGGCCTCGCCATTCACATTAAAACCGAGCAACGCTGCGCCGCGCGTGTTGGGATTGCGATCGGCCTTGAGCAGGAAATCATCATGCGCCGGCGTTTCTTTCGGAGTGACCGTCGCGGCAACGTTTGTGATGCCCAGCTTGTCCGCAAAATTTTTGAGCACAAACAAATCTTCATTCGTCATCTGCGACGAGGCGAGAATGCCGATGGCGTCTTTGCTCGCGGACTTTACTTTCTGCGCGACGGCTTCAAGCGCGACTTCCCAAGAAGTTTCCACCCATTGCTCGCCGTTTCTCATCATCGGCGCGGTAATGCGCGACACATCATCAACACTCTTGAAACTATATCGGCCAATGTCGCACATCCACCATTGGTTAACTTCGAAATTGAAGCGCGGCTTGAGGCGCACGACGCGACGGCCCTCCGCATGATGCTTGCGCTCGTTGTTCGCGTGAATTTGAATATTGCAGCCCGTGCTGCAGCCGGAGCAAATGGAGTCGGTCGAATCCAAATACCACACGCGCGCTTCGAAACGAAAATCTTTTTCCGTGAGCGCGCCGACCGGGCAAATGTCAACCGTGTTGACGGAGTAAAGATTGTCGAGCTTCTTGCCGGGATACGGCGCGAGTTCCGAATGATCGCCGCGATGGAAGATGCCCAGCTCGTTGGTCTTGCTCACTTCATCGCAGAAGCGCACGCAGCGGCTGCACAGAATGCAGCGCTCTTGATCGAGCATCACGTGCGGGCCGATGTCGAGCGCTTTGTGCTTCTTCACTTTGTCTTCGATCATCTTGCTGTCATAGCGGCCGATGCGCATGTAATACTCTTGCAGCCAGCATTCGCCGGCTTGATCGCACACCGGGCAATCGAGCGGATGATTGGTGAGCAAAAGCTCGAGCACATCTTTGCGACCGCGCAACGCCTTTTCGCTTTGCGTGTGCACGACCATGCCTTCGGCCACGGGCGTGTAACACGCCACTTGCAGCTTGGGCATCTTTTCAATTTCAACGAGACAGATGCGGCACTGGCCGACGATACTCAAGCCGGGATGATAGCAATAACGCGGAATCTCGACGCCGAGCTTTTCCGCGGCTTGAATCACGGTGGTGCCGGCTTCGACTTCGACGGTCTTTCCGTCAATGGTGATGTTAGGCATGGAAGCTTTAAGAAGTTTAGTCGAAAATTAAGCAGCTTTAGTTCTAGCTCGAAAGCTTTTTTTCACCAACGGAATCAAACAGCGTAGAGCATTGTTCACGGCCTCCGAATCGGGAAAATATTTTCGCACATCTGATTCGAGCATGACCGCGCCCTCTTCCAGCTTGAAATGCTGGACAACGATTGAGCCATCGACTTTGTGAATCTTGACCGTATGCCCGGCGCGATAAGCTTTGTAATACTTGCCGCGCACGCCGCCGGTCATGCCGGCAAAGTCGTATTCGGCGCGCATGTCGTCGTGATCGCTATCGGCTTTTTTAGAAGGCTTCTTCTTCATAATGTTTTCGTTCGCTTGTGGTTGCTTTGCGGCAGCTTATGATGCGTGTATTCGTGCCGCGGTCAGTGTGAATAACAATCAACACTCGCCCCATGGATGATGCGCCAACGTTCAAAAAGCGTTGTTCAATTTCCGAATGATCCGGATCGGGATACGTCATTAAAAAGGGATCGTCAAAAACCGATTTGGCCTCCTCGAAGCCGACTTTGTGCTTTCTAAGATTTGCGTTGGCTTTGTTCTCATCCCACTCAAAGGTCAAGCTCATTTGACACCCTGTTTCATTTCATTACTTCGGCACGGGCACGAGATGCCACATGAGCCTCAAAATTTCCCAACGCCCTTTTTCGGTGCGACGCAAGATCATCATGAAAACATCGCTCGGCATAGCACAAACGTTCCTTTACTGCGAGCGTTATTGCGATGATCTGGCGATCCTTAGGAATGCCGTTTTTATAACTTACTCGTTTGATCTGTCATGCCCGAGCGCTTTAATCGGGCATCCAAGTGCATGGAATGGATTCCCGCTTAAAGATTGCGGGAATGACGGCTAAAGAAAGTGGGAAAGTTATTTAATCGGCGATCCTTAGACGGCCGCTTCCTCTCGAATCTCACGAATGATCGCCGAGACTTCATCTTGTGATGGCAGATGCCTCGCCAGCACCTCAGCGGTTCTGTCCATCACGCGGTCGGCATAAAGTTTTGCCAAATCCTGCCGCAATCCTTGACCGATATAGAATTTCATCAACGCTTGAGACGACATCTCGCGGTTGGCGGCGACTCGTTCGAGGGAAGCCAAAGCGTCAACCGGTATTTGAAGCGGCACGGTTTCTAAAGGTCGCGGGCGAAGACGGAGCTTTAACTTCTCTTCGCCATTAGTCTTCTTTTTCTTAGGCTTCTTCATATGATTTTTTTTCCGCATTGGTGGCAAGACGAGCAGATATAATTCGATTGCGGCGACCACGCTCCGTGTATACAACCAACAGGAGTCGCAAAGACAAAGAATATCCGATTATGTAATCGCGCTCCTCATCATCGACGGAGGCCTCGCCGTTTTTATAAAACGGGTCTAAAAATGCCTCGGTTGCTTCTTCAAAAGAAACGCCATGTTTTCGAATATTGCTCTTGGCCTTTTTCTCGTCCCATTCAAATTCCGAATCCTGAAGCCGATAAAGAACACGCACGTTTCGCCCTCCCTTTTGAATATGATGCTCTACTTGCGTTTCACGACGTAATCTCAGCCATCAGTTCATCCGACGTCACAACGCGACAACCGCCCGCTTGAAATTCATCGTAAGCCTCTTGAACATTCTTAGCCAACTCTGCGCGTCTGCGCGCAATCAAACGCTTTTTGAGAATGTCTAGCAGACTCTCCTGTTCATCTAACGTCAAATGATCGGCGGCATCTAAAACTTCTCCGAAGGAGGTTATTGCTTCCATATTCGTTTCTCCAACTCTTCCAAAAAATTCTTCGTTCGTTGGAATGTTTCCTCGCGTCGCAGCGGAAGAAGTGCGCGTTACGCCGCCGCCTTCACCGCCGGTTTCCAATTCGTGTACTCGCCTTCATGGCACTTGCCGGTGCGCGCGTGCGCTTCGAACTCTTCGCGATATTTTTTGATGAAGCCGAACGTGGGCAAAGCGGCCGCATCGCCGAGCGGGCAAATGGTATTCCCCATCACGCCGTTCGCGATGCTCCACAAGTTGTCCACGTCTTCCATGCGGGCTTTGCCGTGCACCATGCGATGCAGCACTTTGTCCATCCAGCCCGTGCCTTCGCGGCAAGGCGTGCATTGGCCGCAGCTTTCATGGTGATAAAAACGCATCGTGACCATCATCACATCGAGCAAGCATGTGCCTTCTTCAATCGCGATGATGCCGGCAGAACCGATCATAGTGCCGATGGCTGCGAGCGATTCGACGTCCATCTTCACATCAATCTCTTCGGGCCGCAACACGGGCGAAGACGAGCCGCCGGGAATCACGGCTTTCAATTTTTTATCGCTAAACCGCATACCGCCCGCGTGCGTGTAAATGATTTCGCGCAACGTGGTGCCGTGCGGCAATTCATACACGCCGGGCTTGTTCACGTGGCCGCTCACACTATAGAAACGATAGCCGCCGCTTTTTTCCGTGCCGAGCTTCGCAAACCATTCGTCACCGTTTTTCATGATCGAAGGCACATAGGCAATCGTCTCGACATTGTTGACAA
>CAYNDW010000203.1:0-9528 GCA_964395375.1 uncultured Cytophagia bacterium | reverse complement strand
GACGGACGTGCAGCAGGCGGAAAGTGAAACCGCTCCGGAGAATTTTGCGGTGCATTATCCAAATCCGTATCGCCTCGGCAAGGAGGCCGGTGAAACGCTGCGCATTGCGTTTGTATTGCCGAACACCGCGCCCGTTACCGTCGTGATCTATGACATTTTGGGCCGCACCGTCGCGCGCTTGAGCGAAAGCGAATTCTTCTCTGCGGGCCGCCACACGTTACAATGGAACGGTCGCGATGAGGCCGGCGCACTTGCCTCTACCGGAGTTTATTTCTACCGTATTCAAACCGGAGCAAAAGTGCATACCGCCAAAATCATGATAGTGCATGAATGAAATACCCGTTCTCCACAATACAAACCCTCGAGACGGCTACTTGGCCTCGTGGGTTTTCTTTTTGAGCAAGAAGCAGCCTCATGAAAAAAGCGGAAAATCGCTTGACTTCACAACCGCACGAGAGTATATTTTTCACGCTTTAACGCCTAAATTTTGCATACAAAAAATGTCAAACCCCGATTATCTTTTAGGCGGTTCGAGAGAATTGCGCGGGCTTTGCAAACTGTAGGTGCGACCCCAGTCAATACAAAATCAAGGCAATACTCAGCGACTTGGTGACTCTGTCATAAAAAGGTGCATAGGAATGAAAATCGCGCTTGATCCGGGACATGGAGGCATATTCCCCGGCGCCATCGGGTTGGTGCCCTTTGAGCTGCGGGAAAAAGACGTCACCCTAGCTATTTGCACCAAAATGAGCAACATCTTCAAGAAGCAAGGCCACAAGGTTTTGCTGACACGCGACGACGACACCAATTTAGACCACAACGTTTTGCGCGACGTGCGCAAACGCGCGGAGTTGGCGAATCAGGCACAAGCGGAACTTCTCGTCAGCGTGCATTGCAATGCTTTTTCCGATCCCAACCCGGAAGGCATTGAAACGTGGTATCGCGCGGAAAACAAGCGCAGCGAAACGCTGGCGCGCACGATCCAACAAGCCCTAGCCGTAACGTTTTCCGACCATCTGAATCGCGGCGTCAAAGCCAAAGAATTGCTGTTGTTTCGTTACCTCGAAATGCCCGCCTGTCATATCGAAACGGAATACCTCACCAATCCCACGCAGCTTGAGTTTCTGGCCTCGGATTTTAATCAAGAAAAAATTGCGCAAGCTCTCACCCAAGGTGTGCTGAATTTTGTCGCGCTGGCTTAATGTCGCGGCCCATCCTTAAAAAGGTATTGACTTTCATTTACGGTTGGTTTATCCTGTGCCCATATTTTTGAAAGAATTAAGTGAATTTGTAGTTGTGCCTTAGAGTTTGAAGTTTGGATTCTTCTCAACCGAGGTTTTCCTGTTCATTTTACAACTCTGGAGCTTGCCATGCCAACAAGGAGTGGGACCGCGCAACCGACCGTTCTGATCGTGGATAAGGACTTCAAGCAAGTGCTCGCCTGCAAGAATATGCTGGAGACCAAAGGGTATCGCGTGATGTGCACGCATTCGGGAAGAGAGGCGCTGGAGTTGTGTACGAAGGAAAAGATCGATTTGGTCGTCACCGAAGCCTTGCTCCCCGATATGCCCGGTTTGGAGTTTATCGAAACACTCGCCGCCAAGCCGGAGCGCATTCCGATCGTCATGAATACGAATCATCTCGGCTATAGCCAAAATTTCCGCTGCTGGGCAGCGGATGCGATTGTGCATAAATCTTCGGGCATGCAAGCGCTCTCGCAACAAGTATCCAGCCTGCTCTCTCGCCCGGTTTATGTGCATTGAACCTTGCACTGCGAAAGCAAAACATGCATCACGACAAAGTTGACGAAGTTGATATTCAGATTTTGAAAACGCTGCAAACGCACGGGCGCACGAAGCGCAACGAATTGGCTGAAAGCGTGAAACTCTCCATTCCCGCGGTGAGCGAGCGGCTGCGCAAATTGGAAGAGCGCGGCGTCATTCGCAGCTACAACACCGTGCTCGACGCGCGCAAGCTCGGACTCGGATTGACTGCGTTTATTTTTTTGACCACGGAGTCCTCGTCGTACTATAAACAAATCCTCGAAAATGCTCTCGCCCATTCGGAAATTCTAGAGTGCCACGCGGTGACGGGCGACGGCTCCCACCTGCTCAAGATCAAAACGCTTTCGACCGAGACCCTGGAAAAGCTGTTGTCGCAGATTCAATCCTGGCCGGGCGTGACCAACACGCGAACGAACGTGGTGCTCTCCAGTCCGAAGGAGGACACCGCCATTTCACTCGTCCATCTTGAAGCACATTAAAAGCCGCAAACTTTTTTTGAGCGTAAAATAAAACGCCGAGACACTAACGCAGTGGCCCGGCGTTTTTTATTACACGCAGTATCACGTCATTTCGCGGAAATCCTTTTGGCGCATAAGCTCGCCGCGAGCGTTCGCCGGCTTCTTTCGAAATGCGATGCTTGCTTCACTCAAAGCTGCGCGTCGCATTCCACGTGCGAATATGCTCGATGATGTCGCGCGTGTCCGTGCCCGGCCCGAACACGCGGCTCACGCCTGTGCGCTCGAGCTCTTTCGCGTCGTCCGGCGGAATGGTGCCGCCCGCGAGCACGAGCACGTCTTGCATGTCGTTTTTCTTGAGCAAGGCCAGCACGCGCGGCACCAGCGTCATGTGCGCGCCGGAGAGCAATGAAATGCCGATCACGTCCACATCTTCCTGCAAAGCCGCTTCGGCCAGCATTTCCGGCGTTTGGTGCAAGCCGGAATAGATCACCTCGAAGCCCGCGTCGCGCAGCGCGCTGGCAATCACCTTCGCGCCGCGATCATGACCGTCAAGCCCGACTTTGCCCACAAGTACACGAATTTTGCGTTGCATGAGTTCTGCACTCCTATTTCAGTTCCTTTTTGATGGCCTATCACACGCCGGAAAAAATCAGCTCCAACAATCCACAACTCCATCAATCCAGCGCTAGAACACCGGCTCTTCGCGCCACGTGCCATACACCTCTTTCATCGTATTGATCATCTCGCCGATCGTGCAATACGCGCGGCTGCAATCGATCAACGCCGGCATCACGTTGCGGCCGTCTTGCGCCGTGGCTTTCAATTGCGCCAGCGTTTGCCGCACGTTGGTTTGATTGCGCTCGCCGCGCAGCTTCGCGAGATTCTTGTTCTGCTCTTTTTCAACCTTCTGATCGATCTTCAAAATCGGAATCTCAAGCTTCTCTTCCGGATCGGCATAGGCATTCACACCCACGAGGATTCTCTCTTTCTTCTCAAACTCTTCTTGATAACGCCGCGCCGCGGTGGCTATCTCGCGTTGAAAAAATCCCGCTTTGATGGCGGGAATCACACCGCCGAGCGCATCGATCTTTTCAAAGTAAGCCTCGGCCTCGCGCTCCATTTGCGTGGTGAGATTTTCAACGAAGTACGAGCCGGCGAGCGGATCGACCGTATTCGTCACGCCGATCTCGTGCGCGATGATTTGCTGTGTGCGCAATGCAATCTTCGCCGCAAACTCCGTGGGCAGCGCCCAGGTTTCATCGAGCGAATTGGTGTGCAGTGATTGCGTGCCGCCGAGCACGCCGGCCAGCGCTTCGAACGCGGTGCGCACGATGTTGTTCATCGGCTGTTGGCCGGTCAATGAACAGCCCGCGGTTTGCGTGTGAAAACGCAGCTTCCACGAGCGCTCGTCTTGCGCGCCGTATTTGTCGCGCATGCGTCGCGCATAAATCCGTCGCGCTGCGCGAAACTTGGCGATCTCTTCGAAGAAGTCGAGATGCGAATTAAAAAAAAACGAAAGGCGTGGCGCGAAGTCATCAACCGCCAAACCGGCCTTCTGTGCGGCTTCGATATAGGCAAAGCCGTCGGCCAACGTGAATGCCAACTCCTGTACCGCGGTGCTGCCCGCCTCGCGAATGTGATAGCCGCTGATCGAAATCGTGTTCCATTCCGGCACGTGCTTCATGCAATACTCAATCGTATCGACGACCAACTTCATCGAAGGCTCGGGCGGAAAAATAAATTCCTTCTGCGCGATGTACTCCTTGAGAATGTCGTTCTGCAGCGTGCCGCGCAGCTTCTCCTGCGACACGCCTTGCTTCTCGCCTACGCAAATATAAAACGCGAGCAAGATGGCCGCAGGCGAATTGATCGTCATTGAAGTGCTCACTTTATCGAGCGGAATGCCGTCGAACAAAATTTCCATGTCGCGCAGCGAAGAGATCGCGACGCCGCACACGCCGACTTCGCCTTCGGAATGCGGATCGTCGGAATCGCGGCCCATGAGCGTGGGCAAATCGAACGCGGTGGAGAGTCCGGTTTGGCCGTGTTCGAGCAAATATTTGAAGCGCGCGTTCGTATCCGCGGCCGTGCCGAAGCCCGCGAACTGGCGCATGGTCCACAAGCGCCCGCGGTGCATGTTCGCATGAATGCCGCGCGTGTAAGGATACTCGCCCGGCCAGCCAATATCGCGCTTGAAATCAATGTGCTCGATATCTTCGGGGCCATAAAGATCGTTGATCGGCACGCTCGAAGTGGTCACGAATTTCGCTGGACGATCTTTGAAATGCGGCCGCGTTTCTTTTTGCCAACGCTCGCGCTCTGCTCGAAAGGAGATTGGTTTATTCGACATGTGTGCTCCGCCTCTTGTGTTCAGTTCAGATTTTGTTTTGACGATGATTCTGCTTGCGGCTAAAAACCTTTTTGGTTAAACGCATTGCAGCCTAGCTTGTAATTCTCCCTCAAGTTGTCATCCTGGAGGGACCTTCCCTCGCACTGGGAAGACAGCCGAGCACTAGGAAAGTTCCTTTCAGGATGACATTTCAAAGAAGAGCAAGACAAACTGCAATATGGTTTGTGTTGGAATGAGAAATAGAGAAACCAAAATCTTTTACGATCACGACAGCGACATGCTCGAAGTGTTGTTTGAAAAACCGATTGCGGATGAACGTGCGCCGGAATTGAGCTTCAATATCGTTCTGTTTCTGAACCCCAAAACCGGCAAGCCGATCAACCTCACCATTCTTGACTATAAGCGTTTGTTAGAAATGGAAAGAATCCCTTTGGATAATTTTCGCAAGTTTCCACCATCTCTTCAACGCGATCTGCGACTTCTTCGTGCTAGTGGGCCGAGCAGCAATTTTTTGGAATGGGTGGATGAGCCGCGTCTCAAGAAGCCCTATGTCCGAATTTTAAGCCCGGAAGTTCGCCATCTGTTGGCTGCTTGAATTTCTAAAAGACAAAGTCGCATCTCATCTCTCCCGAACTTTAAATCCCCGCCTCGGCATAATCCGCCAATGGAAACGTGATCGCCGTTCGTATGGTCTGACTTTGACGCGCGATTTCTTCCAGCCGTTTATATACAGGCGCGTCGAAGTAGCGCGCGCCACATTTTTTACATGACCAAGCCGGCACATTATCTACGTAGATCGTTGTGCCTTTGAAATGAAACGGCACGCGGGCATGGCGCAAATCGATCGCGCCTTCGCAAAATTCACATGTTTGCGAATGAACGACCGAGCGGCTTTTCTTAATAGAAGATTTCATAGGCTGTAATGATTAAGAGAGTCTGATCTTGCAAAAAACGACAGACCACGCCGACTTGGCGTTGATCGCCGATCGTCCCAATCACTTCGTAGCGCGTGCCACGAGGATCGCGAGTAAACTTATGAGCGATGACCCCGGTGAGCAAGGCTTGTTCAACATCTAGGGCTTCGAGATTATCATCCGACATTTCTTCATTCGCATGGCTACTAATGCGATAACGTTGTTCACGAATGGCTTTGCGGATTTTTTCAATAGCCGTCATGGTTGTTGGTTCTCTAAACCTCACGCCGCGGGAATCGGGCCGGAAGCTACGAGCTTTTTGCGCCGCGGATCAACCAGCGCGGCAAAACCTTCCAACGTTCGCGATCCCAATAGCTTCAAATCTCCTTTCTTTGCGAACACCACTTCATCCACCGTTTCAAAAGATTCCACTCGGATGATAGCGTAGCCAATGTCACGAGTGATCGGCTGGCCGTTCGCCATGAGAAAGGGCACGTCCTTTTTAGCGATAGAAACGCCAAGCGTTTTCAAAATATCCTCGGGTATCCAAGTGTATTCCGAGCCGGTATCGACCATGAGGCGATCGACCGTCGTAATGTTGCGCGGCTTGCGCACGTTCTCGATGATGCCGTCAACGTAAAAGATTCCCATTTCACGACCTCGCATAATTTACTTTTGCTTGAAAACTGCCCATCAATTCTTCCGCGACGCGATACGGAGAAACGTTATTGCAGGAAGGATCATTCAAACTATTTTGCAATAAAGCCTCCGCACGCTCATCCCAAAACTCTTGCTTCAATCTCCGCGCGACGAGTTGGCGAATCATTTTTTCCAAACGATCTTTGCGTTTCGTTGAGAGGCGACGCTGTTGTTCATTAAACGCACGATGCGTCGCGATCCCCTCCCACAGTTCCGCAATGCCATTGCTTTGCGAAGCAATGGTTGCAACGACCGGCGGATTCCACTCCGCATTCGGGCGCAAGTGCAGGATCGTTTGCAACTCGCTCACCGCGCGCTGCGCGCCGTCGCGGTCTGATTTGTTCATCACGAAAATATCTCCGATCTCCATCAAGCCGGCTTTCATGGCTTGCACGGAGTCGCCGCTTTCGGGCACGAGCACGACGACCACGCTGTCCGCGGCTTCAACGATGTCCAACTCGGATTGCCCCACGCCCACGGTTT
Organism: uncultured Cytophagia bacterium; assembly: GCA_964395375.1. Lineage (GTDB taxonomy): Bacteria > Zhuqueibacterota > Zhuqueibacteria > Zhuqueibacterales > Zhuqueibacteraceae > JABWAN01. The sequence goes on along the minus strand of CAYNDW010000203.1, from coordinate 2,840 downwards.
CATAGATAATGATATCTTTGCCGAAAGCATCGAGCGCGTCCGCGGCTTCTTGCGCTTTTTGGGAAAGCCCACCGAGCGAGCCGCGCGTAGCCATACTGCGAATGAACACGCCCGCATCGGTTGCAATGTCGTTCATGCGCACGCGATCACCGAGCAACGCGCCGCCGGTGAATGGACTGGTCGGATCGACTGCAATGATGCCGACGGTGAGATGGTTGCGCCGCAGCAGCTTAGCCAATTCCTCCACGAGCGAAGATTTGCCTGCGCCCGGCGGCCCGGTGATTCCAATGCGATAGGCTTTGCCGGTTTGGGGATAGATCGCATCGAGCAGCTTGGGCGCGCTCACGCTATCATTTTCCACCGCGGAAATGATTTTCGCCAAAGCGCGGCGCGAACCGGAGAAGAAAGCCTCAAGCAAAGAACTCTGATTATTCTGCATCGTTTAGTAGCGTTAAAAAATAAACGCCTCGATCAAAAGAATCATACGGGTTTGTCTGGGAAGATAAGCAATAATCTTCGACGTTTTTCAATGCGTTTTCACAAACTCTTATGTGAAATCCTAACGGATAAACTAATTTCCAGGAGCTCTTGTTTTCACCTGAATGTTGTGCAGAATAATAGAAGGGATCTGCGTGATGAAGATCGTCGTCTAAAACTCCACCAATCCTGCGCATTTCATGGATTAAATAATTACGATAACTATAGAAGAGATGCTTATGTGTAAGATGTTCAAGAGAGAGCCCTTCAATATCGCCAACAGTGTTTGGCCAGAGAACTTGAGTTTCTTCGTATTCCGGATCAAGTAATTTAGCTGGTGGTTCATCGTTGGCATTATGTGGATCCCCCATTTTTTTATTTGCATATTTGGCTAAATTCTCAAATGCTGAATCGTTCGTGCGTTTTAAAATTTCTATTAGATGTAATAGGCTTACCCTATTCCATAGATCATCCTTCGAAAACTTTTCTAAAAAATCAATGAATCGTTTCCTATTTCTCTTTTCAATAGGAAAAACAGTTTTAGAGAGTGTGTCTAACACACAAACGCAAATAATCTTTTTGTACAGTTCCCCATATTTGGGCACAGGGGCTTCGTACACAAATTTCAGATGGGAACGAAAGACGGAAATAAAATTATCGATCTCGTTTTTTAGATTGTCAGTGTTCATTTGCTCGGCACTCCAATAGGGATCGTTATGCTTTCATAAGGTTAAAAAATCACAAAGAGCAGGCTTGGCAACCCAATAACAACCAAAAAGGTTAGAAGAAGAAAGAAGAAGAGAGAACGGCATCCCTTTGCCTCATTTTTTGAAAACTCACGAAGCATAGCATGAAGTTCTTGAAGACCTTCCCGCCGTTCTAAAAGTTTTCTATTGATGATAGCTTTATACTCTAAAGATAAATCGATGGCGAAGTTGTCTTTTTCTACAATATTCATCTCGTACATCATCAGTTCGCTGCCTTTGTTTTCACGAATTTGCTCCCACTGAGCTTCGGTCATCGGCTGAAAATTTGTATAAACCAGGCTCGCGTCCTCTTGGTATTTCTTAAGATGCCCCAAGTTCCGAACTGTAATTTTGGCAAAATGAAATCCAATCTTTTTGAGAACATGTTTGGGTGCCGGCAGTAAAACAATTGGGTAGACTGTTACCTGGGCACCAAATTCTTGCTGAAGTTTGTTGAAGTACATCCCCATAAGGCCGCAAGCTATTTCGAGTTCACTATCGCTTTCAAGATTTTGAGCTTGTTGAGCCAATGCTATTTTTAGTTCTCGGAGGCTTGTATTTTTGAGAGTCTCCTGGAAATCGCGAAGATCATTATTTTGATTCATTTGCTTTGAGTCTCCTTAAAATTTTTGCTGTTCTTCCTGAATGAATAGAAATGTTCATTCAAAAGGCATAGTTTGAGGCGCTATCTACACAATAGGCTCTTTATATACTTTTTCCTTCTCATACATCTGCTGCAATTCCCACAGCTTCGCATATTTGGTGAAAACATACGCTGCGGAGAACGAGGCCAGAATCAATCCCGGCAAGCCATCCATGAAACCCGTGCGCAGAACGTACATACGAAAGAAAAACCACAACGGGCGAAACAGCAAATCCCAAAGATGAAAACGTTTGCCTTGACGCTGCATCTCCTCCGCGGCAAGCGAGGTGTAGCGATTATATTTTTCGAAGTAATGCTGTATACCGGGATCGGTGTAGTGGAGCAGATGATGCCGCAAGCGCCCGATCTTGCCTTGCACCTGTACGGCCTCATGCACCGCGACGTTGGCAATGCCGCCGGCTCCGCGCCGAAAGAGCCGGAGCACGTAGCCCGGATACCAACCGCCGTGCATCATCCACGCGCCCAAAAAATTCGCGAGGCGAGGCATTTCATAGCCCTCGCATTGCGGCTGCGCGGAAAGCAAAGCGCAAATCTCTTCACGCAATTCCGGCGTGACGCGCTCATCGGCGTCGATCGAGAGCACCCACTCGCCGGTGGCCTGGGCGAGGGCGAAATTTTTTGCGCTCGCATAGCCCTCCCAGTTTCGAATGAAAACTTTATCGGTATATTCGCGCGCTAAATCGCCGGTGCCGTCTTCGCTTTCGGCGTCGACTACGATGATTTCATGCACCCAATGGAGCGCGGCCAAACACACGGGCAGATTGTGCGCTTCGTTTTTGGTGATGATGATCGCTGAAATATGTGGAATGGGTTGCGCTCTCTCTGTCGTGCCCGCCTCATCGACAAGGGCTTCTTCCGCCAATTCAAAAGAAGCACTCATCGCGCCGCCATCGCAGTGCGTGGAGTAGAGCGCCGGCGCTGTTCGCGTTTTTGCGCTTCGCTTAGTTTTTGTT
>CAYNDW010000202.1:0-9578 GCA_964395375.1 uncultured Cytophagia bacterium | reverse complement strand
AGAGCACGACGCTGGCGAGAATGCCGCCCACGAAAGCCGTGCCTTTCACTTCGTCGAGCGCGCTTTTGATGAACGTGGATTGATCGGAGAGCAACTCAACGCCGGAGTTTGCGGGAAGCGTGTACGCGAGGAAGTTCGTCATGCGTTTCGCGAGCATCGCGCGCGCCGTGGCTTCGCCTCCCCCTCCGCCCTGTTGGCCTTCTTTCTTTTCGGCGGAGTGCGGTTTGCCGTTTTTCGTTTGCTCCGTCGCGGCCTTCTTCATGTTCGCAACAAAAGCTTGCTGCTCCGCCGTGCCGAGGATGCGGTCTTTCACTGCTGCGGCAACGGTGACGATGTTGGCGTCAGCTTCTTTGTAAATTTCAATCTCAACGCTTTCTTTGCCGTTGATGCGCGTGATCACTTCGCGTTCTTTGTGCGTGCGCGTGGCCGCTCCAACGTCTTTGACGCGAATATCGACGTTCTCGCGCCGGCCGATGACAAGATTGTTGATCTCGTTCATGTCGCGAAACTCATTGAGCGTGCGCACGAGATATTCAGTCTGGCCTTCTTTCAAATTGCCGCCGGCGAGATTGATGTTCTCCTGCGCGAGGCGGCGGTTGACTTGTTGAATGTCCAAGCCGAGCAGCGTCAGCTCACGCTCATCAAGCTCGACGCGAATTTCTTCTTCAAGACCGCCGCGCACTTTGACCGCAGCCACGCCATCAAGCGTTTCCAAATCGCGTTTGATTTCTTCTTCGGCAATGTAGCGCAGCGCAAAGAGCGATTGCTCGCCATAAAGGCCCATGCGCAAAATCGGATCGAGCGTGGGATCATAACGCAGAATGAGCGGGCGCTTCGCTTCGGGCGGAAGGAAAACTTGATCGAGCTTTTCGCGCACGTCTTGAATCGCCTCGTTCATGTCCGTGTCCCACGTGAACTCCAAAATGATGTCGGAGAAACCGGCTTTGGAGATCGAGCTGATGCTCACGAGTTTGCCGACCACGCCGAGCTGCTGCTCAAGCGGGCGCGAGATCGTGGTTTCGATTTCCTCCGGCGCGGTGCCAGGATATTCCGTGCGCACGGTGAGCGAGGGATAAGAAATATCCGGCATCAAATTGAGCGCGAGCTGATCGAACGAGACGATGCCGAACACGCACACAGCCACGATGATCATGAAGATCGCCACTGGCCGCGTGGTCGTGAAGCGGTAAAATTCAGAAGCGTGTTGTTTGATTTCGGGGGTCATATGAAAGGATGGTTGGATTATTGGATTCCTGGATCAATGGAGTGTTGTATTGCTGGAGTCTGGGATGGTTGGAGTAGTGGAGTAATGAGGAAATCAATACTCCATCACTCCAACAATCCAAAGGCTAGATCTTCATCTCCGCGATCTTCACTCTTGTGCTGTCCTTCATCGCGTTGTGGCCAACGACGATAATCGTGTCGCCGATGCCCACGCCGGAAAGCGCTTCGATGCGGTCGCGGTCGGAATAGCCGGGCTTGAGCGGAATTTTGAGCGCGAGCGTGTCTTTCTTCACCACGAACACGAATTGCTGATTGTCGTCATACACTACGGCCTTTTTGGGAATGAGCACGGCGTTCTTCTTCGTATCCGTAATCAAGTGCACGTTCACAAACATGCCGGGCTTGAGCATGCGCTGCTTGTCGTGAATGCGCAGCGTCACTTTCACCATGCCGCTTTGCGGATCGACCACCGGGCTGATGCGATCGACGTTGCCGGCGAACTCGTGCTCCGGCAAAGCATCGGAAACGATTTTCGCGCTTTGGCCGGCCTTCGTGCGCAACGCATCTTTTTCGGTGAGATGGATTTTGGCGAGGAGCAAATCAGGATTGACGATGGAGTAAACTTTCGTGGAGGTCAGCAAGCGGTCGCCGATTTTGACGGTGCGCTCGGACACGATGCCGGAGATGGGCGCTTTGACATTGCAATAGTCAAGCGTGAGTTTGGCTTGCTCCCATTCGATGCGCGCTTGCTCCAAATTCAAATTCGCGACTTCGAATTCGTCCTTGCTCATGAGGCTTTTTTCAAACATGCTCTTCGCGCGGTCGTGGCTGTTCTTTTGGCGCTCGTAATTCACGCGCGCGCCGTCTTCGCGCAACTTGTATTCGCGCGCATCGATTTCCAACAGCGGCTCGCCGCGACGCACAAAGCGACCCTCTTCGGTCAGCAGCTTGAGCACGATGCCGGTGACCTGCGGATAAACATCGACGGTCTCTTCGGTTTCAAGCGAAGCGTTCGACAAGACGTATGCGGAAATCTCGCCGGCGCTGATCGTGGAAACCTCGACCGGTACGGCTTTCAAGTCCGCTTCTTTACTTTTATCTTTATCCTTCGCAGCGCCGTTCGTGGCTTCAGCTTTCTCACTTTCTTTTTTCTTGGCATCCTCCGCCTCGGAATTTGAACAGGCGGTGAAACCAAGCAGCGCTGCCAAACTTAAGAGCAGCAATCCGATTCGTAAAGCTTTCATGGTATTTTGACCTCCTCAATAAACAAAAACAAAACAAAATTGGAAAATGGCCTAGTGGTGGGAAAAAGACACGCTATCATACAGAGTTTCACCTAAAAAGTTTCAGTGGGCAGTCAGGTTTTAATAAGGCGCAAATCGCTCATACACCGTTCAAAGAACAGGCTTGCAAATAGACGCCGCGCTCGGCAGTTTAGAGACAACGATTCTCTCAAAACAATCCGCCAGATTTTCCGCCGGCATAATACAAAGGAGCATTTCAAACATAGATAGCTTCAAACCGATTTTTACCAAAGGAGTTTCGCCATGAGCAAACGCATTCCGTTTCGCATGGCGATGGGGCTCCTGCTCTGCTGCTTCGGCCTCTTCAACCGATGTGCCCTATCACCATTTGCTGCACTCGCAAAAGCTTCTCTTTCATCCTCTCCCTCGAAACAAGCCAACCCAAGCCAACAGCAGCAAACGGCCGCACAAGTGGATTCGCTCTCGCGCTCAGTTGAGCGCTTGACTATTCGAATCAATTCCGAATTAAAAGCCAGCGATACGCGCATTGAGGGCATAAAAGAAGCGACTGATCGCAGCCTTTGGACCCTTGTCATACTCGGCGTAATCGGTAGCATTATAGGTGGTGCCTTTGTCTTGGGCGATCGGGCTCAAAAAAAGCAACACCACAAGAACTATTTGGAAGAAAGAAGTTTCTATGAGCAACGCGCTAAAGGTTTTGAGCACCGCCAGGAGGAGAGCCATGCTTCCATGCTCAATGTTGCTCAACGCAATGAGGCTCGCACCGACACGGCGCACACCGAAATCATGAAGCTGTATCAACTGCAAGTTACCGCAGGCCGCGAGACGATTGAGCAAACCAGCAAGCTTTTCGATCTTTTGGAAAACAATCTGCAAAAGATCAATACCATTACCACGGCGGTGGCTTCGGGCGCGACGGAAAATGTCGAGACCTTGAACAAAGTGTTGAGCGCCTTTCAAAAGATCATGGACTTCAAAGTCGTCGAGGCGGAAGAGGCCGCCAAGCTGGTGGAGCGGATGAAAGACGAATTGAAGGAATTGGAAGAAACACGCGCGCAACAAGTCGAAATGCTCTTGCAATCCGCCAAACGCCTGGTGCGGAAGCGTTTCGTTTATGCCAGTCCGGATACCGACTTCCAAAAACTCACGACCGACTTCTGCACGCAAATGGATACGGTGCCGTCGAAAATTCTCATGAAGCATACGAGCGCGGATTCCATCGGAAGCAAAGAATGGCGTTACGGTGAAATCTTCCTACGGCGCGGCATAATCGCTTACTACGATAACGATCCCGCCAAAGCTCGCGATATGCTGAAAATCGCCGAAACGTTCTTTCCCTTTTCCGAAAATTTGCTGCAAAGTATGACCACGGATCAAAGGTTTGCCACGGCTTTCACCCGTTATTATCTCGCGCTTGTCGAAAAGAATTACGGCGACATTCGTTTGGCGCAGAATTACATCGAAAGCTCCTACATCGCTTGGGGCAAAAACGTGGACAACGAGCTGGTGACGCCCGCCACGCGCGCCGAGATTCTTTCATATGCGCCCGGCGGCATCGACAGTGCGCGCAAAGCAATTACTGAGATTCAAGAACGGGTAGCCAATCTGCGCAGAACTGGCCGCAACCTCGCCAAACAAGACGCGGTCTGCGCAGTTCGGGCTTATTTGCTCTTGGGAAATACTTTCTACCTGGAACAGTCTTGGAAAGAAGCGCTGCAACAGTTCGAAGGTGCGCTAAAAGAGGACGAAGGAAATCTTTACAGCTACTTCGCCTGCCATTCGATTTCACAAGTATTGCGCAAACTCGGCCAGCAGAGTGAAGCGGAAAACATGCTGCAACAAGCGTATCAACACCTTTTGGATTCGGATCATCTCAAAACCAAAGTCGCTCTAGATTCGCGGATTCTGTTGCATGCGCTGGCATATCTGTGCACGCGTTCGAAAAAACCCAAAGAAGCCGAGCAATACCGGCAGACAACTTTGAATCTGTGGATCAAGATTGAAAAAGTTGATGGTCTGCAATTGCGGCTCTTTTCACTCGAACAAAAGCGCCAAGTCAACAAAGACGAGTTTTGGAAAGAAATATTCGAAGCCTAATCCCCGACAAATGAAAATCCCACCAAATGTTTTTCTTTTAGTGGGATTTTCATGCGAACGGACGAAGCTATTGTTCAGCGCCACCGAGTCAACTGGGGGCATCGTATGCGCCGCGGCTTCGACCTCACCTCGCCAGCAACATCTTGCGCGTTTGCGTGAAGCTTCCCGCGCGTAGTTTGTAGAAATAAACGCCGCTCGTGAGGTGATGCGCATTAAGCGTCACCCGATGCTCACCGGCCACTTGAAACTGGTTGAGCAATTCTTTCACAACCTTCCCTTCTAAATCATAAACCGTCAAACTCATCACACCGTTTTTCGGAAGCGAGTATTTGATCTCGGTAGTCGGATTGAACGGGTTGGGATAATTCTGCGCGAGCTCAAATCTTTCCGGAGCCGTTTCATGCTCCGCCACAGCGCTGACCGTGCCCGTATAATAAATATAAAACAAGAACTGCATCTCATCCGTGCTCAATGGGCCGAAGCGGATGGTTTGATTCGTGGTGTTGTTATAGGTTGTCGAAATCTTTAAACGCTCGCCGGCATTGATCGTGAGCGGCGGATCGAGTTCGAGCGTTGGCGGATGCGCCCAATCGTTCGTCCAATAGAGCAACTCGCCATCGCGCGCGCCACCCACGCGGGTCACGTTAAACACGGTCATGCGTTCGTGCGCATGCGAAAACATCTGAATGATATGGCGGGTCTCGTTGAACGTAAAAGTTTTGCTGAGCGTCGTGACGCGATTGGGCGGGAGCGCGATGTCGCTGTTGCCCAGGTTGTCATAATCCGCAATGTGCTTCACTTGGCTGCGATCCACCGTGTGAAAATTAACGTACGCCTCGCCCTTTTGCGTTTGGCCGGAGCGATTCACGGAGTGCGAGTTGAGATCAAACCCATAACCCGCGGGCACGCGCAAAGCCACGTCTTTGGGCAAATAATAATTCACATACGGCACTTGCGTGCCCACGAAAAATTGAAACGGGAAGAGATTGTTCAATTCCAGCGCGACGTTGAAATTGATATTGCCGGAAGAATTTCTCAAATCGCGATACGCGCGCGCCGCAGGCGGCACTTTGCCGTTGGGATAATTGAACACAATGAGATGATGACTGCCGGGCCGCATGGAAATTTCATAGCGCGTGAGGTATTGATCCGTGCTGGTTTGATACGGCTCGAAATATAAAAACTCACGGTCATGCAATTGCGCAGGCCACACGTCGAACGGCCCGAGATGAAACTGCGCGCCCTGCGCCGGGGGATTGAGCACTTTGAAATCGGGCGGGGTGTAGCGCGTTTGATCGTTGAGCAAATTTGTATTCGCCACCACGCCGCCCGAAGGCGCGCCCGCTTCAATCCACGCTTTCAGGAACGCCAACTCGCCGTTGGTGAGATAAGGCAAGCCCAGCGGCATAATCTGGCCATAATTCGGATGATCATTATAAAAATGATTTTGCTCCGCGGCATTGATCTTTTCCCACAAAAAGCTTTGCTGCAAGCCCGCAAAGCCGCCGACTTTACTCACGCGAATAAGCGCATCCGCTTTCGCCGCGGTATTGTGCGGCGGCGCTCCCACTAGATTATCATACGCGACATTCGCGGTGAGCACAAGTCCCGATTGCCGCGCGAACGATGAGCCTTCGACGTGACAAGAGATGCAATTGCGGTTAAAAATATTTTCTTGAATCGTGGCCCAAGTAGAAGTTGGTTGGGCAGAGGCGAGCGTCGTGAGATTGCAAAAAAAGAGCAGCGCAACGAAACCGCGTTTCATGAGGGATCTCCAAATGATAAGAAACGGAACCTGCAAATTCGCGAGACACAGAGAATGAATGTCGCTAACAAAGAGATATTGGAAAGAGACGAATTAAATGCGGATTGCGTTGCAGCGAATTGGGCTGCAACGTATTGGTAAGCCCCCGGCTTTGTGATCAAGCTCCAAATATTGTTGCGCACGTGGTCTTAAGGAGAGCCGGCAAAAATCTTGGCGAGCACTTCGCTTTCATCCGGCAACTCTTCGGCGAACAACCAATCCACGCGCAGCCAAAAGCCGGGGATGATAGCGGAGCGGACGATATTCATTTCATCTAATGGCAAATTTTCCCACAAGCCTGCGTGGTTTTTCAAAAAATATGCGGCTTGGTGAAAAGGATCAATGATCCAATATTCCGGAACCTCGAAGCGCGCGTATAGTTCTTTCTTCTTTTGCAGATCGATCCAACGGCTGCTGGGCGAGACGATTTCAACGACTAAATCCGCTGCGCCGAGCAGTGCTTTCCCCTTTGCTTGCGGAAGCTTGGCCTTGCTGATAAACATCAGATCTGGTTCGGGCGCATCCTCTTCGGAAAGCAACATCGCCGCGCGCGAGCCGAGCACAGTGCCCAAACCTTTGTGGCGCACATAGCCGCGCAGAATCGTGAAAAGAAAACCGAATTGATCTTCGTGCTCAAGCGTGGGAGGTGTTGCCATATGAATGATCCCGTCAATTAAGTCCGCCTTCTGCTCTTCACGCACAATATCACAGAATTCCTCGAACGTGACCAACTCTCTTGGCGGCGCTTTGCGCGGCAAGGGTTGGGTGACAATGTCAACGATCATAATTCAATCTCCAACGTAAACTTTCCACGCGGCGCCACTTCCCCGATTTGACGCGCATCTTCGGCTTCTTCTCCGAGACGATCAAAAAATTCTTGCACACGCTTACGCGGCATGCTGATCAACAAGCCGCCCGCGGTTTGCGGGTCTTTGAATAGGCTCAGCAATAGCGCATCGACTTGGGGCGAAACATGCAAATGCTCTTGCACAAACTCGCCGTTGCGGCGCTCGCCCGCGGTCAAACAACCTTCGCGTGCATAGTGCAAAGCTTCGGGCAGAATCGGCACTTCGCGCGCGGCAATGCGAAACGTGACGCGGCTCGCGTGCGCCAACTCGTGCGCATGCCCGACCAAACCAAAGCCTGTGATGTCCGTTGCCGCGTGCGCGCCCACGGCAATCATCGCTTCGCTCGCGCGGCGATTCAAGCGCGTCATGGTGCGTACGAGTTGCTTGGTCATCGCGTCGTTCAGCTTGCCGAACTTGAGCGCCGTGCTCAGAATGCCCGTGCCCAAACCTTTGGTGAGCACAAGCGCATCGCCGATTTGTGCGGTGTGATTGTGAATGATCTTCCGCGGATCAACCGTGCCCGTGACTGCCAAGCCGTATTTGATTTCTTCATCTTCGACCGTGTGTCCGCCGATAATTGCGACTCCCGCGGCCGCGGCTTGATCAACGCCGCCGTTGAGAATGCCCACGAGCCAATCGGGATTGCCGTCTTTCGGAAAGCATGCAATGTTCAACGCCGTGATCGGCGTGCCGCCCATCACATAAACATCGCTCAACGAATTGGTCGCCGCAATACGGCCGTAATCGTATGGATCATCCACAATCGGCGTGAAGAAATCCACGGTTTGCACGAGCGCGAGATCATCGCGCAATTGGAAGATGCCCGCATCCGCGCCGCTTTCCAAGCCGACGAGCACATGGGGCAACGCGACCTTCTTCACTTTGCTCAACACTTGCCACAACAACGTTGGGCTGAGTTTGGAAGCTCACCCCGCGCAACGAACGGTGTGCGTGAGGCGGGCGATTTCTTCTTTGGTATGATTCATTCAGCGGTAGAAATTCTGCGAAGGGATTGCAAGAAAATTTCGGGATGTGCGACGCTCAACATCGTCGCGTACCCTTTGTTTGTGGGAATATAAACCACGCGAGCGGGATCAGTCACGAACATGAGCGCCTTCTCGCCGTTGCGCAATTTGAACCAGCCGGATTTGTAACCCGGCAGGCCCATGCCGTTGGTTTTGTATTTGGGCTGATATGATTTTTCACGGCTCAGGTCGAGAACTTTGGCTTGTTCGAGCATTAAAGCCGTGGCGGGAATGAAGCGGCCATACAGCATGTCGCCGCTGATGCGCAGGCCTTGTTGCGACACTTCGAAACGGGTATGGTCCGCGGCATACATCGAATAGCCTAGCAACACCAATGGAATAGGCAATGCAAACAAGAGAACGACGCCGATGAGCCACAGCGCTTTTGTGGAAGCCGGAATCATATAAAAAATTTCACTCATAGCGAACCCAGCAAACTAGTTTAGGCTCATAATGCCAAACGCTTCTTTGTCTTTCTCCAGCGCGTCTTTTAACACGCGGCCGCAGCTTTCGCTGCAAATTAAAAAATAGAGATCGTTGCCTTCGCGCTTAGCTTGCGAGTCATGGGGCACGACAAGCGCGGGCACGGTGCGATGCGAGAGCGCTAAATATAACGGCAGCGTCTCCCCCTCTGTCGCGCTCAAATCAATGCCCGGAATCGTGCGCGCGCCGCAGCCGAAGACTTCGGTTTCAGGATCAATGATCTTATCGCACCACGCGCAACGTTGCCAGGCCGGAGGAGTTTTCGGACGATGATTTTTCATGTTCAACATATTTTTTTCTCCCACGGATAGATTAAGACCAACCGATAAAAACGAAGAGGCTTTATCCGTTAGCCTGAATCTAGCCGTGGGAGATTTTTTTAAGCATCACTTTCCACACTCAAAACGCGCACATCCCCTTGCCTCTGCGTCACGCCGCTCGCGTCGAAATATTGCACGAGCGGCATCGCAAATTTTCGGCTCGCGTTGCCGATGAGCTCTTTAAATTGACTCACGCTAATCTCGTGATGCGCCGTCAAATAGTCAATCACTCTTTTGCGCGCTTCGGCGAGGCGTTGCGCGTGCAGCCAAATATCTTCTTCCAAACGAACAACCTCGCGAAGCAGAAGCATCACCTGCAAAACTTCGGACAGTGCGGCGAGAGGCGCGCCAAGCTTTTGTGCCAGCTCTATTGGGCTGGAAGTGGTAAAGCCCTCTTCATATAAACATTTTGCAAGGCGTTGGCGCAGTGTTTCTTGTTGCTCCGAAAGTCGAATCTCATGCTCGTGCAAAGCCAAATGCGCTTCGGCCTCCTTTAACTTGCCCGCGGCTTT
>CAYNDW010000201.1:0-9598 GCA_964395375.1 uncultured Cytophagia bacterium | reverse complement strand
AGCGGCTGGACTCGTTTTTTTGATGCGCTAATTTGACTAGTTCAGCTTTTCAAGCAAGCTGAAAACTGAAGTCCCCAAACGGGGCAGCATCAAAGCAAAAAAACTTGGAACACGGAATACGCGGATGATAAGGATTCGCGCGGATTTTGTTTTTCTTGTCCATGTCATTCGCGTTCAAAAGAAAAGGGGGAAACATTCAGAATCTTATTCTGAGTTTGGCTCTATAATTCGCTTAAAGAGGCTTTGAGTAGGTGTGACGAACTGCATTTTTGTAAGTGCATGTTCCACCGTGGTACAACGGTGACGCGTGAGTTTGAAGGGCTGTGTGTGAGAAGAAACTTGGAAGGTTGCGAAAGGGAAGGGGACTGGACGAATCTGCGAGGGTTATCCGATTAGTGAAACGTCATGATAATGCGAGTGTCGTTGGCATATGACTTGTAAAAGCGACGATCAGCAAAAGCATGCAAGGAACAAAGTCTATAAAGTTTTTCCATCCACCCCTCCTTTCCTGGAACGGCGGAGGCGAGAAATCGTCTTCGCCGTTTTTATTTTATGCCGTTGCGCTCCGCGAGAAAGACAAGGAATCGCAAGCGTGTATGTATCCTAACTTCTCTGCCGAATCGCAATTGATCCTTTCGTGGTGCGCAGCGTAACATTCCCGCCGCTGTCACCGATCCGTCCTTCCAGGGAATGACGACTGCTTCTATTCTCCATGGTCAGAGGAAAATCACAACGAACTGAGCCGTTCGTGGTGCGCGCAGAAATTTTTGCATTGAAGTCGCGAGGAAACTCCGCGGTCACGCTGCCGTTGGTGGTTTCAAAGTGCATGGATTCGCCGCGCGCGACTTCGCGGAGTGAAACCATGATGCGGCCGTTTGTGGTTTCCGCGGAAATGCTGCCTTCGGCGTCTTCTACTTCAATGCCGCCATTCGTCGTCTGCAACTCGGCTTTGCCGGAGATCTCGCGCGCATCAATTTTGCCGTTGACCGAAATGATTTTTAGATAAATCTCACGCGGAACGGTGATGGTATAATTGACCGTGACATGGTTGCTGCCCTCGCCGAACATCCAACCCCAAAAACTATCGCCGCCGGTTTTAGGCGCGCGCGTGTAGACTTCGATGTCGTTTTTTGCTTCGCGAACGACGATCTCCGTTGCCTCCAATAATCTTTGTGCTTCGCTCTCTCTTCCGGCGCGCGCGATTTTTTCCGCCACAATTTTAACTTCATTGCGATCCCACGCCGCAATTTGCACCACGCCGTTGGCATTTTCTAAACTAAATCGTCCCTGCGCTTGGAGCGGATAAGTTTTCTCGAAAATCTCGCGTAATTCGCCGGCAAACACCGAGGTACAAAATAGGAGCAACGCGAGGCCTGCGGATTTTAAGCGGAAGGAGGGCATGTTCATACTCGCTGGTTGGTTGTGGTTGGAAACTCACGCGGCAACATGGCGCTCACGGGGCGTTGAAAGAACGAAGTTGAGAGAGATTCCCGTGCGTGCTTGGGGCCGTCTCTTATTGCAGCTCGATTCGGCATTCGCCCACGCCGGAGCTGAGTCGGAGTTGAAATGTGCGATCGGCGCGATCGTAGTTCGCGGAGTAGTAATAGCGACCGTCTTTGTGGAGGTCAAAAGGCAATTCAACATGCGACAAAAAAAGAAATTTGGAGACGGATAATTTGGTGCCGGCCTCGCGGGGCAGAACAATAACGGTTTCGCCGATATCCAGATCCACGCGCGCGACCGCATCTTGGGCCATCTCGCCGTCGAAGTCAATGGTGAGTTCGCCGATGCCGCCATTAATATCCGCATCGCGAAAGCGCGCGTTGCCCAAACGCCGAAACTTGGATTCACCGACTTTGGTGTTCAAAATCAAGCTCGCCATCTCGGTCAAATTCGGCTCGTCGAAATCCAAGTTCACTTCGCCGGCTAGAGTTTCCAGCGAAAAGTCGATGATGCGCAAGCCGCCGAGTTCCATATTGATTTCGCCGGCCTTGATTTTGAAGTCTAATTGTAATTCGCCTTCGGAGGGTAATTCAATGTCGATTTCCGCAACGGTGCGTTCGCGTTCGTGATCAAACCAGCCTTCTTTATCAAACTGCACCTCGAGCGCGTTGCGGCTTTCATTGTAACGGAAGGAGTGTGAGAATTGATTCTTGTTGTAAGCCAAGCCCACTCGAATCTCGTCTCGGCTTTTGCCTTTGGCAACGCGAACTTCGCCCGCGTCGATATCGACGTGCAATTGAAACGGAGTTCCGGAGCGGACTTTGAAACCGTTTTGCACCTCTTCGATTCTGGAATCGTCTCTTCGGGAGTCCTCACGGCGTTGCGCGAAAGCCAACCCCGACATGGTGAGCGCCAAAATCATCACACGAACAAGATTGGTTTGTTGCATGGGAATCCTCCTTGAAAAATCAAGAGCCGGTGTTCTTTGTGCCCACCAATTACGAAGGGAGTTTTATAAAGTTACGCGGCTGCCGAAAAAAGGTGAAAGCGGTGGCAAATTTTTGAAGGCGCGGCAGGTGGATGCATGACCAGAAGTATCGCGAGCATTTCGCATTGAACCGGGTCGCGCATTTATGCGGATAAAAACAACGTGTCTAAAATGAAGAAAGCAAATTTCTGCTCGGTCACGTCAAAAATGTTGCTTGTATCTCAAAGCCATTTTTCCTATTATGACCACGGGTTTAATTCCCCGCATGGATCGACCTTCAATTAGAGCATCAAATCTGGATGACCCAGTTAACGAGCGTTTCCAACAGACTGCAATGACCCCGATCCGTAACGAAGCTGATCGCCTCGCGCTCCGCACGCAGATTCAAGAAAAAATCCGCGAGGTTCGCACCAAGCATAAAATTAAAGCGCCGGACTTTCCTGCGGAGTTGGAATGGTTAAATGCCGGCCGCGCTTTCAGCATAAAAGATTTTCGCGGTAAAGTCGTGGTCTTGGATTTTTGGACCTACTGCTGCATTAACTGCATTCACGTCCTCCCTGATTTAAAATTCCTCGAAAAGAAATACGCGGGCCAACCATTTGTCGTCCTCGGCGTCCACTCCGCGAAATTCACCAACGAAAAAGCGAAAGCTAATATTCGCCAAGCCGTTTTGCGTTTGGAGATCGAGCATCCCGTGGTGGTCGATTCTGATTTTGCCGTGTGGCAATCATACACCGTGCGCGCATGGCCCACGCTGGTGATGATCGATCCCGAGGGCTACGTGCTCGGCGTTTTCTCCGGCGAAGGCAATCGCGAGATTTTGGATTTGTACATCGCCTCGGCGCTCGAAATCTTTGGGCAAGAAGAGAAGCTAAATCTTGAGCCGCTTGCGGTCACGCTCGAAGCGCGCGCGTTTTCCGAATCGTTGCTCAGTTATCCCGGCAAGATTATCGCCGATCCCAAAACCAAGCGCCTCGTCATTGCAGATACAAGTCATGATCGCTTACTCGTCTGCACGCCCGACGGCATCGTGCGAGAAATTGTGGGCAGCGGCTTGCCGGGCAATGAAGACGGCGATTTCGAGACTGCGCACTTCTTCCGCCCGCAGGGTTTGGCCTTTCATGGCGAGGATTTGATCGTATGCGATACCGAGAACCATCTTTTGCGTCGAGTAGATTTCGGCAGCCGCAGCGTGACGACGATCGCCGGCACGGGTGAGCTAGGCAGTTATGTTCAACACAGCGGAGCTGGGTTGAAAATCGCGCTCAACTCGCCGTGGGATATTTTCATTCACAATAACAAGGGCTATATTGCGATGGCCGGGCCGCATCAAATTTGGTCGATTGATTTAAAGACGCATCGCCTCGAACCGTTCGCGGGCACGGGCCATGAAGCGCGCCGCGACGGCGAGCGCATGGGTGCGGCGTTCGCGCAACCCAGCGGCATTACCGGCGAAGTGCTCGACGGCCAACTGTTGCGCTTGTTCATCGCCGACAGCGAAATTTCATCTGTGCGCCAAATTGATTTGCGCAGCGAGCGCGTGGCAACTTTGGTGGGCGGCGATTTATTTCAATATGGCGACCATGACGGCGCGCAAGACGACGTGCGCTTGCAACATCCGCTCGGCGTCGCGTTCCATGAAGGCAAAGTTTATCTCGCCGACACTTATAATCACAAGATCAAAGTGCTCGATCCCAATTTACGCGTATGCAAAACGCTCTGCGGCGAAAATATGCCCGCGCATGTTGACGGGAGCGCCGCGGCCTTCTCTGAACCTTCGGGCTTGACTTTTTTAAACGGCAAAATGTATATTGCCGACACGAACAATCACGCGATTCGGGTTTATGATCCGCACACCAAGCAAACTGGAACGCTGCGCTTAAAACCACAGGCCGTGAACGCAGCAGCGCACTTGGTGACGAGGGGCACGCCGGTGGTTAAATTGCCGGCGCAAACCTTAGCCCCCGGGGAAGCACGAGTGAAATTACATCTGCAATTATTGGAACCCTACACCTTCAACGATGGCTCACCTTTGCAAGTCCTCTTTCGCAGCCTCAATTCTGCGTTGACGATGGCTACACCGCTGCAAACTTTGGCCTCACCTCAATCGCAACTCACGCTGCCCATGCAGGTGGCGGCGGAACCGCAGGAATCGGCGATGCGCCTCGAATTGCTCTATGCCTATTGCGAGCCTGCGCGCGGTCTGTGTATGATGCGACAAATCGTTTACGAGCTGCCCGTTCATATTGCCGCCGAGGGAAAGTCTTACGTGGAAATCACGGATACCGTGGGGAACTAACGGAGTCGAATTGATAAAATCTGCAATCCCGAAACAATGTTAATCACGAACGGCGAGATTTTAGGACTGGCGACCCAAGACACGTACCGGCGCGGGTTGAAATATTATCAGGAAGGTCGGGTCGACCTTGTGGCCCTGGAAAACGATTTTTTTTCCGCCAAAATTTTAGGCCGCCCCGTGCATGAAATTGTGGTGCATCGCACGGACAATCGTTTTGTGACGCGCTGCAATTGCCGCACGCGCGCCATTTGCGAACACGTCATCGCCGCGCTGCTCGAAGCCAAAGATCAATACACCAAACCCAAACGCAAGAAAGCCGCGCCGAACGGCGTCTCTTCTCCCGAAGTCAACCACGGCCCTGAAAACGGGTGGCGGCAATTCGTCACCACCGTGCATTACTCCGATAACGCTACTGCTTTTGCGACGAGCAAACCCAACAAAGAAGGCGCGGAATGGCAGCTTTATTTCATGCTAGCGCTCAAGAACAGCGAATGGTTCATCGTGCCTTATCGCACGCGCCTGCGTAAAGACGGCTCATATGGCATGTCGTATCCCACTTCCAGCCGCGAGTTGCCGTTTTACGACATTGTGTGTTCGCAAAAGGAAAGCCTCGCTTTGATTATGCTCGAAGGCGTGGAAAATTCCAATCGCAAAGTTTCGCCGTTTGCCGCCGGCCTTGTGCCGAACACCGGCTACCACCTCAAATATGGCGCGAGCTTCGGTATGTTGTTCGATCTCCTGCGCGACAGCAAGTTCTATTTGGCCGCGGACACGGAATACAAACATGCGCTGCAGGCCGAGCCGGCCACGGTTCGTTTTGAAATTCACATGCGGGAGGAAAACGAGACCATTGCACTTTTTCCGGTTTTGATAAAAAACAAAACCCTTCTGCCTTTTGATTTCGAAGTGCATGTGCTCACGACGCAGCCGACGTGGCTTGTGCGCCGGCATGAATTTTTGAAACTGGAAAATAATCCGCCGGTGGATTTGCTGCTCTCGCTGCAAGCGTGGGAGAAAAACCTCAACGTTCCCAAAGCGGAGCTGAAAGATTTTTTTGTGGAAATGGAGCGCTTGCCCGGGCTGCTTTCCCATCTCGTTTTGCCGAATCAAAGCCAATTGCCTTTGATTGATGGATTCAGCCGCAAACACCTGGAGGTCATCGAGCACGAAGAGGCGCTCACCATTAAGCTGGGCTTTGTTTACGGCAACAAAACATTGCCGTGCCTTCCGCCCGATCAAAGTTTGCAAAGCGAACCAGAGCAGGTGCAACATCGCGCAGACCTCGATTTTGTCCGCGTGCGCCGCGACCTCTCCGCCGAGGCCCAAGCGCGCGATCAAATACTCGCGACCGGCGCGAAACAAAATCCGTCCGGCGAATTTGTGTTGCGCGACGTCAACGTCATTGACTGGCTTCTGCGCGAGTTGCCCAAGCTGACCGAGCAAGATTTCGAAGTGTGCGGCGAAAATAGTTTGCAACGTTTTCGCGTCAATCGCGCGCAGCCGACTTTGCGGATGTCGGTGAGCACCGAAATCGATTGGTTTGATTGCCGCCTGCTCGTGGATTTTGACGGCATCGCGCTCTCGTTGAAAGAACTGCGCAAAGCGCTGCTGCACCGTTCGAAATATGTGCAATTGAGCGACGGCAGCACGGGCATCATCCCCGACGAATGGCAACAGCAATTGGCGCATCTGCTCCATCTCGGCGAGTTGGCCGGCGAGAGCGTTAAAGTTTCGCGGCACCACGTGACGCTGATTGATATGTTGTTCGACGCGCTCGAATTGAAACAAGCCGATCGCGGCTTTCGTGATTGCCTCACGCGTTTGGAAAATTTTAACGGCATTCATGCCGTGCCCGTGCCGGAAAAATTTCAGGGCACGCTCCGGCCCTATCAAGCACGCGGTTTAGATTGGCTCTATTTTTTAAAAGAGTACCGCTTCGGCGGATGTTTGGCCGATGACATGGGCTTGGGCAAAACCGTGCAAACGCTCGCGCTCTTGCAGAATGAAAAAAATCTCGGCACGCAATTGCCGAGCTTGATTGTGTGTCCTACTTCCGTGATTTTTAATTGGGAAAACGAATTCAAGCGCTTCACGCCCGAATTAAAAATCATCGCGCACACGGGCCTGGAGCGCCGCCGCGACCCCAACTTCGAAGCGTGCGACGTGATCATGACGAGTTATGGGATCTTGCGCCGCGATATCGAATTTTTGAAAGACGCGAAGTTGCATTATCTCATTCTCGATGAATCGCAACACATCAAAAATTCCGCGGCGCAAACGGCAAAGGCCGTGCGCCTCTTGCAGGCCGAGCATCGGCTTGCGCTCACCGGCACGCCGGTGGAAAATAACACGCACGAATTGTGGAGCCAGTTTAATTTCCTCAACCCCGGTTTATTGGGCAGCTTGAATTACTTCAACGAGACGTTCACGAAGCCGATTGAGCGTGACCGCGACGAAGCCAGCGCCGCAATGCTGCGCAAGATGATTTTTCCGTTCATTCTGCGACGCACGAAAAACGAGGTCGAGCGTGACTTGCCGGAGAAGAGCGAAAATCTTTTCCATTGCAAAATGCTGAAAGAGCAGCGCAAACTGTATGAGCATTGGCGGGATTATTACCGTGCCCATGTGTTGCAGCAGATCGACCTCAAAGGTTTAGACAAGTCGCGGATGTATGTGCTCGAAGGCCTCACGCGGTTGCGCCAGATTTGTTGCCATCCGCATTTGGTGGATAAAGACGCGGCGCCCGATTCCGGCAAGTTCGAAGCGTTTTGGGAAATGCTGCAAGAGATCGTAGCGGAGAAGCACAAAGTGCTCGTGTTTTCGCAATTCGTGCGCATGCTAAAAATTATTGCGCGCCAACTCGATGGCCATCGTATTCCCTATTGCTATCTCGACGGCCACACGCGCGACCGTAAAACGCCGGTGGAGAAATTTCAATCCGATCCCGAGCAGAAAGTTTTTTTGATCAGCCTCAAAGCCGGCGGCTTTGGTTTGAATTTAACCGCCGCGGATTATGTGGTAATTTATGACCCGTGGTGGAATCCCGCAGCCGAAGCGCAAGCCATCGACCGCACGCATCGCATCGGCCAAGACAAGCGCGTGTTCGCCTATAAAATGATCGTCCGCGATTCGGTGGAAGAAAAAATTTTGCAACTGCAAGAACGCAAGAAAGCGTTGATCTCGGACTTGATTTCAACCGACGCGGGTTTGTTCAAGCAATTGACGGTGGATGATATCGGCGGGTTGTTTAGCTGAGCGGCACAAAGGCGATATTCACTGCGAATTAAGATTCTTAACCCGATGAATGTCAGAGGATTTATTTGGCACCGCGAGGTTGTTGACAAGTTACTCTGGAAACATAATGTCACGACGGCGGAGGTGGAAGAGGCGTTTGGCAATAAACCTCGTTATCGATTTCTTGAGGCCGGAGACGTAGCAGGTGAAGACCTTTACGCGGTATTTGGCCAAAGCGATTCCGGACGCTACTTGATTGTGTATTTTGTTTATAAAAAGACCGGCGATGCCTTGCCGATAAGTGCAAGAGAGATGACTAAAAAGGAACGAAGGTCTTATGGAAAAAAATAAAAAAAAACGCGACCCCATTCCCAAGCACTTCAAGAGCATAGAAGAAGCGGGTGATTTCTGGGACAGTCATGATTTGACGGACTATTGGGATTTGACGCGCGAAGCGCACTTCGAGGTGAATATTGAACGCCGGGTGTTTTTAACTGCGCTCGAGCCGCAATTGGCGAAAAGGCTCATAGATTGCGCGCGCAAACGCGGTGTGACCTCTGAGACTTTGATCAACGTTTGGTTATCCGAAAAATTAGCCTCCGCAGTTTGAAGTTGTCGTTTACATTGGTGACTAATTCACTCACGGTTTCGCGCGGACTTCCACAAGGAAACGAAGCGCCGCGCGAAGACAGACGAACCCCTGGAGCTGGCGGGGTTGGCCTAAGAACTAATAACTTTAAAAGGGAGTTGGTGGCATGAATCTCTACGTCGGCAATCTTGCCAAAATCGCGACCATGGATGATTTATGGGAAGCGTTCAACATTTATGCGGACGTGACCAATATCACGATCGTGAAGGATCGTATGACCGGCGATCCGCTGGGCTATGCCTTCCTCGAAATTCCGGTGAAGATGGAAGCGCTCATCGCCATGAAAGAAATGAACGGGAAGGAAATTTGTGGCCAAGCCGTGATTGTAAATGAGGCGCGCCCGCATCGCCGGCACGATGATCGGCGCCGCGATGATCGCGGCGATTATCGTGACCGTCCGCCCTCCCGTGAAGGCGGAAGTAGTTGGTCGGATCGTCCGCGTGAAGATCGCGGCAACTGGCGTGATCGTCCGGCTCGCGAAGGCGGGAGTAGTTGGTCGGATCGTCCGCGTGAAGATCGCGGCAACTGGCGTGATCGCCCGGCTCGCGAAGGCGGGAGCAATTGGCCCGATCGTCCGCGTGAAGATCGCAGCAATTGGTCGGAACGTCCGCCCCGCGACAATCGCGGCGGCAGCGGCAGCGGCGGCGGCGGTTATGCCCCGCGCAAACCGCGCTGGTAGAACATTTTTAGGCTCCATTAGTTTTTCATATTTCAATTCTCCCCACTTTCCATTCGTCTCGATCTTCTTAGGAGTGTAACAGCCGGAAGTCGCGATGTTACCCAGAAATGTGGGCCATCCGTTTCGCTTTTGCGATCGCCGTAAAAGTGAGACAATTTACAATTCACAAGGAGATTTACCCATGAATATTTACGTGGGAAACATTGCGCACGGAGTGACCGAAGACGAGCTGAAGGAGGCCTTTGCGGTACATGGGGAAGTGGCTTCTGTAACTCTCATCAAGGACAAATTCACGGGCGAGGCGCG
>CAYNDW010000200.1:0-9607 GCA_964395375.1 uncultured Cytophagia bacterium | reverse complement strand
CGATGGCTTGCGCGCTGAAATCAATCGGCGAGCCTTCGAGGCCGTCACTGCTCACGCGCACGGCATTCAAGCCCGCTTGTTCGCCGAGGCGAAAATTCACGCGCGCTTCGCCTTATTCATTCGTCTTCACACTCGTCGCGGAGAGCGTGCCGTTGCCGAAGGTTACTTGCAACGTCACCGTGGTGTTGAATACGGCCTTCGCAGTGTTATCCGTTACCTTCACGACAAGCGGCTGCGCGAGCGTTTCACCGGCCACGCCTTCTTGCTCATTGCCCGAAACATAATCCAAATTCTTCGCGGGATTGTTCACGCCGTTCGCCAAGAAGATGACGGGCGAATTGACCAAGCCCGGCGCTTCGGCGCGAATTTGACTTTCACCGCTCGTGTTGCCGAAGATGAAGAACGCTTCGGCTTGACCATCCGAGCCGGAAGTCACCTTCATGCTCGTTTCGCCGTTGTTCATTTTGCCCGGGCCGCTGTGCACGCGAAACGTCACTTCACTATTCGGCACGCCGTTGTTGAATTTGTCGCCCACTTTTACGATGAGCGGTTGATCCACCGCGGTGTTGAGATTGCCCTTCTGATTATTGCCTGAAATCAAGCCCACACGATTCGCCTCCAGCGGCAGGAACGTCACCGTGGCCGTGTTCGTCAAGCGAATGCCGCTCGGAATATAAGCCGACACATTCTTCTCGCCCGACTTGCTCGATTTGAATTTCGCGAAGGCCTGCCCGCTCGCATTCGTGACCTCGTTGGGTTGCAGAATGTCGTTCGGTCCGTTGCTCACTTCGATGACCACGAACTTGCCCGCAACCGGATTGCCGAAGCCGTCTTTGATTTCAACCAAAACATCTTTGTACGTAACATTGTCCGCGCGCACGCTGCCGGAGCAAAACACGTTGGAAGTCGCTTGGCTCGGATTGCCGGCGTTGGCAAATGTGACGAACTTCAAATTCGAGCCTTGCAATGGATTCGTGCCGTCGTTCGAAGTCGCGATCACGATTTGACTATCGGGCAAAGTTTCGCCGCCCATAATTAATTTGAGCTGCGCCACGCCGGTGGCCGCGGTGAATACGGTTGAATCGGATTTGCCATTCGCAAACTTGCCCGTGCCGCGCGTGACTTGAAATTTCACCGGATGATTCGGCACCGGATTGCCCGCGCCCACGCCGTCTTTCACCAAAACTTTGAACGGCAAATTCAACGCGACTCCGGCAACGCCGTCGTTTTGGCGATTGCCGCCGTTATCCGCCATCACCCGCGCGCGGCTCGCAGTTGCGGTCGCCACAAACTTGAGCGGCGAGTTGCGCAACGGAATGGCGCCGTTGGACGCGCGCGCTTCCACAATGTTGTTATAAGGCGCGCCGTTCGTGGTCGGCCCGAGCGTCAAAAAGATTTGCGCTTTGCCGCCATTCGCCGTGTTGATCGTGTCCGCTTGCTGGCCGTCAATGTTGCCGCCGCCGCCCGTCACTTTGAAGATGACTTTGATGCCGTCAATGCCGTTGTTGAAACGATCCGTCACTTTCACCACGAACGGCGTTTGCATACGATTGCCCACCACGCCCGAGGCGCTATCACCGCTTACTTCCACCAACGTGTCGGGCGCGCTCACTTGTCCCTTTGCCGTGAATAGACGCGGCGAACCGGAAATCGCAGGCGTGATCGAAGCTGAAACTTTGTTGTCGCTCGGTTGCGGTCCGAGCTTCAGCTCCGCTTTGCCTTTGCCCGCAGTGTCGGTAGTCGCAACAAAATTCGCGTTGTTGTTTTTGAAAACGCCGCCGCCCGCGGTCACGCTGAAATTTATTTTCTGTTCGGCAATGCCTTTGTTCGCGGAATCCAACACCGCGACGAGCAACGGTTGCGGCAGAAAATTTCCCACCACGCCTTCTTGCGCATCGCCCGATTCGGTTTTAATATTTTTCAAACCGTGCGTGCGCACCGTGAACGTGAACGGCGAGCCGGAAACTTGTTGGTTGTTGAACAAAGCCGAGGCTTTCACTTTGTTCGTCGCGCCCGGCGTGGGCCCGTTGCGCAATGGCGCGCGCGCGATGCCGGTGTTATCCGTGAGCAGCGTATCTTTTTTCTGTTTGTTGATGGAGCCATTGCCTTCGAGCACTTCGAAGATCACGGGATAACCCGAAAGCGGCGCATTGTCTTGCGTGAGAATTTTCACCGCGAGCAACGCGTTGACGATATGTCCCGCAGAGCCTTTCTGATTGTTGCCCCCAGTCACCGCAAAGCTGCCCGGCACCGCGGCAATCGAAATAAAAGTCTGCGGACTGCCGGCTAATCCCGCGGAAGTGATCTCCACTTCATTCTGCACGTTGTTGTTCGGGCCGAGCGTGTATTTCAACTGCGCGAAGCCGCCGCCCAAAGTTTTCACCGTCTTCGTATTGAGATTGCCTTCGAGTTTGCCGCCGCCGGCTTTCACCGTGAATTTGACGTCGACGTTATCCACGCCATTCGTGCCTGAAAAATCCGTCACGCGCGCGACCAGCGGCATGGGCAACGACTGGCTTGCGGTGCCGTTTTGATTATCACCGCTCGCTTTGTCTAAATTTGCCGCAACGCCGGCAGTGGCCGTTGCGCTAAACTTCACCGGCGAGCCGGTGAGCGCCGTGCCGTCGGCAATGCCGCGAAATTCCATTTGCTGCACCATCGCGGTATCGCCGAGCGTCCACGACGTGCTCACGCGGCCGTTGCTGCCCGTGGCCGGAACGAGACGAACATCATCAATAAAGAAATTGCCGCCGCGCGTATCGGTCACGAAACGCAAACGCTTGCTGCCTGCTTGTCCGTTGCTCGCGCGCAAACGATATTGCACCCAGCCCACGTTCGCCGCATTACGCACGAGATCGACCACGGTCTCCTCCACATTGCCGCTGCCGTCATTCAATTCCCACCGCACACGCGCCGTGCCGCTGAGCACTTTCGCGTAGAAGGTCAAAATATAATTTGTGTTCGCGGCATAGTTGATCGCCTGGCTCACGCCCACTTCCACGGTGCGCGCGGAGTTGATTTCCAAACTGCGCGTGCCGCTGCGTGGCGCATTGGTGCTCGTCTTCGCTTCAGTTGCGTTCGCGCTGCCTTCAGCGTCCCAATTTGCAGGAAAGCCGACGCCGGTTGCGGTTTCAAAACCGCGATTGAGCACGCTCGCTTCCGCCGCCACTACGCCGCCGCCGCGCAGCACGTTGATTTCGAGCGGCACATTCGCAATCGCATTGCTGCCGAGGTCCGTGGCGCGCACGACAATATCGTTCGGCACTTTGGCCTGCACCACTGCCGTTTGATTATTGCCGCTCACGAGCGCGAGATTTTTCGGCAAGCCCGTGTTGGCGGTCGCGGAAAATTCAATAGCTCCGCCGAGATCCGTGCCGTCGGTTTTCAAACTGCGCGCTTGCACTTTATGCGCAGCCTGCGAAACGCCGAGCGTGAGCGTGGCCGTGGCACGGCCATCGATGCCCGTGGTGCTCGTATAATTCGTGAGCGAGCCGTCGCCCGCAGTGATCACCCAACTTACTTTGTGCCCCGCCACCACGTTGTTCGCCACGTCGCGCACGGTGATGACGAAGGGCTGCGGCAGCGTTTGTCCCGCGGCCCCACTTTGATTATTGCCCGAAGTGAGTTGCATCGCAGTGGCCGGCCCGCCGCTCGCTTGCGCTTTAAAATTCACTGAGGGCAAACTTGCATGCGAAGCTGCAATCGTAATCTGCCCGGCCGTTGCGCCAAACAAAATCTGCGCGCTCGACAAGCCTTCGCCGTCGGTCGTGAAGCCCGGATCTTCCAAACCATTCGGCGTAAAGTTCGGATCGGCGATCACCAGAATTTTGTCGAGCCACGTGTCTTCGCGGAGCACCGCAAATTCCACCGTGTGATTGCCCACCGCGAAATTAAACGTATTGTCGCTCAAAAGCTCCCAATCCCAAAAGTTACGCGCCTCGCCGTCGAATACGATGTAATCAATCGCAGCGCCGCCATCGATTTTCACGGACCAGCGGCCAAAGGGCAGCGTGTTCTTGCGGCTGCGCGTCCAGATATAATAGTTGCCGGCTTTGCTGATTTTGAAACTGATCTTCACGTTCGCATCCGCCGATTGCCCCAAAGGATACACGACATACTTCCCGCGCGAAGCATCGTTGTCGTTGCGAATCTCAATCGGGCCGGTAATCACGCCGGTTTCAGCCTCCGCGCGAATGCCACCGTCCGCCGCGGGCGGAACATCGACCGTGGCGTTGCCTGCGGGCGTCACTTCAAAATTCACCGGCTTGCCCACCACCGGATTGTTGTCCTCGTCGTTGAGTTTCACCACCAGCGCTTCGGCCAACGCTTGATTCACTTGCCCCACTTGATTGTCGCCCGAAATCTTGCTCAACTTGGTCGCGGGTTTGATCGGCACGGCCACGGCGAAAAATTCAATCGCATTAGTGGCGGCGCCCGGTTCCAGCATGAAGCCCGCATATTTTCCCGACTGTCGCTTTTGCGTGTCGGAAAGAATGCGATCGAGCTGCCCGTCAACAAAAACGTTGAAAGAATTTTCCGTGTCCGTGGTTTGATAGATGACCGAAATAATCGAGCTGTCATCCGGGGTTGCTTGCAAGAGCGAAGGCCCGAAGTCAATGACGTCGCCGAGCGTGCCGTCAACGACATTGTAGAGCACAATCTCTTCACGGTTGTTATTGAAACGGCGGCGAATCAAATAGCCGCTGGGATTCGCAACGGAATCGCTCGCCATCGCGAGCACGCCCACGGCGCGGCCGCCGTCGCCATTCACCTCCGGCCCGAGCATGATCGAAACTTCCTGCGCGTTGCGCCGCGTTTTGAGCACTGCGGCTTGCAAGCTGCTGCCCGTGTTCTGCACCGTGTTGCTCACGATTTTCATGCTCGAACCCGTGGCCCAATCTTTCCCCAAACTCGGTCCCGTGCGATTGAAATCATCTTTCTTTGTAGCAAGCAAAGCCGTGCTCCCGCTTACCACGTTGGAAATTTTCGAAGTGTTGCCCACCTCATCAACGACTTTGAGCGCGAAAAAATATTCCACGCCGCCGTCGAGGCCCGTGACCGTGACTTGCTCCGTTGCGCCTGCGGCGTTCGGCGTTTTGGTAAGGTTCGCGGCATTCGCCCCGTTAAAATTGTTGCCATTGATCGGGCCGGTGGAATAACGCACATCGTAGCGCGAGGCTGCGCCGATCTTGCCGTCGTCACCGGTCGCGGTAAATTCCAAAGACACGGTGGAAGAAGTGGCGGAGAGGAACTTCAAATCCGTGACTTCATCCGGCGCCACCAAATCCGCTGCGGTGGTCGCGAAGAAATCATCGACCGCATTCGTCGTGTTGCCGTTGATCTGCACGCCGGCATAAAGCTCCGAGGCATTGCCTTGCAAACGATTCGTATCGCGCAGAATGCCGTCGAGCACCCCGTTGAGCGTTACCGTGAATTTGTGGCCTTGCGCATCGCTCGCGACCTCCACTTGGAAAACATCGTTCGCCTGTGGCGAAGCTGCTTCCGCGTTGATTTTTTGGATGGGGCTGGCGCTCGGCACGCCGTTCTTCACTTCATACAGGCGCAACGAGGCCGGATTGTCTTGCGAGTTGTGGAAGATGAGATAGCCGTTGGCCTTGTTGAACAGCGGATTGTCGATCATCACCGTGAGTCCGCTAAACGCGCGACCCACCGCATCCGTGCCCGTGCCATATTTGAAACTGATCAAACGCGGATTGGTAATTTCCGTGGCAATCGCGAGGAAGGTGTCAAAGTTATCAACCGTGGAAGTATTCTTGAGCTGATTGCTCACGATCTTCATCGCGCTGTTGGCGTTCCAAAATGCGCCGAGTCCGTTGGTACGGTTGAAATCGTCTTCAAACGTTTCGAGCGAAGGCGCATGCTTGGCAATGATGGCGTTATAAAATTTATCCGCTATCTTTTGATAGCCCGCGTCATTGGGATGCACGTTGTCCGCCAAGTCGGAGTTGGTCAAGCCGTCCACCTTAACCAGCGTGATATCCATGCCCTGCGTCTGCTTCGTGGCCACGAGTTGTTCAATGAGATTGTTCAACTGCGTCACCTGCGCTTGTTTGGTGTCCTTGCGCAGCGTAAGCGTGGCTTGATAGATCTCGGTTTTGGGATTGAATTGTTTGATGCGTTCGAGCGCTTCAGAAATTTCATCGCGAATGGCATTGACCCCTTGGCTCGCGGTGAGGTCGTTCGTGCCGATCATGAGCAACACGACTTGCGGCGGGTTCGCGCCCAAATACGCCAGCACGTTGTCGCGAATTTCATCGGCGCTAAAACCGCCGTGCCCCTCGTGTTGCGTGTCAAAGAAACCCGTGCCGCCGCTTTGACCGCCGACAAAATCAGTGCGATGGCCGCTGCTCTTAAACTTGTTGAAGAGCCGGGAGCGATAGCCGCCCAAATCGGAGGACTTGTCGCCGTCGGTAATCGAATCGCCGAGCGGCATGATTTTGAGTTGCGCTGCGGCTTCTTGGGTGAGAAAAAAACTCAGTGCGATCATGCACGCGAGTTTCACCCAATTCGTGGCGGAATGTTTTTTCGGAATTGATGATCCGAGGAACGTGCTCTCCCTGTACGAAATCATCTCAGATGCCTTCACGGTGCTTGCTCCAATAATGTTGATGTCGCTCGGAGGTGCTTGAGCTATTCGTCCCCAAATTCTATTTGGAAACGCGAATGAAAAAATCGAAACGAGATAGTTGTTCTCGTTCCCAAACAGAGTTTGGGAACGCAAGTGCCGACGAAACTCTGTTTCGCGGGCTGCATGAAAACTTCGAAACGGAGTTTCTCAAACAAGTGCGTTCCCAAACAGAGTTTGGGAACGAGTGGACAAGTGCGTTCCCAAACAGAGTTTGGGAACGAGTGGAAACTCTGTTTCGCGGGCTGCATGAAAACTTCGAAACATAGTTTCTCAAACAAGTGCGTTCCCAAACAGAGTTTGGGAACGAGTACAATTTCACCCGCAACGAGTATAACTTCCCGCTCAAAAGGCAATGCGTATGCCAATGGCCGAAAAGCAATTTCCGAGGCATGCAGCGCCGCTTTCTGTTGGGAGTCGCTGGCAGAATGCCGCGCAATACTGTGAACCGCTCGTTTCAACGCGGACAGTGTTTCAGCGACAAACACGCGCATGCTACAGCCTCGCGCTTCGCGAGAAAGGCGGAGCGCCAGGCTGATTCAATCGAGCGCATAAAGTCGAATCGTCGGCCGCTCTAAAAATCCTAAACCCCACGGATGCCGGAGGTTTTCCGACGGAACAAATTCTTGCAACAATCTCCCCTCGCTTGCAAGGCTGATAAACAAAGCTTGCCATGACTTTGACATTTCCGGAAATTTTGCCTGCATGGTGGGTTGCACGAAGCGCTCTTCCAACAAGCTCGAAGTCACGACGATTTGCACGCTATCGGCCCGCAAGCTTTGCAACGTAGGCGCGCGCCAATCGGCAAAGGTGGGGAGGCTCTGCAAATAGCGTTGCAACTCCGCAACTTGGACTGTGTCTTTGAAAACGTTGCGCATGATCCACGCGGTCGCCGGCTTTTGCAGCAGCTCCAACTTAAGAGCGACTCTCGCGCGCGCGGACTCTTCCGTGTACACCGGGATTTGCTTTAGCTTTCGGCCCTCCTCATTTAATTGCGGAAACATCCACGAGCCGACGCGTTTGGCAATCACGGTTTCCGGCGCAATGTTTTTGTCTATCCAAAGAGCGGCTTCGCGCCGCGTATCGGGCTGCGTTACGATCCAACACCATTTCGCCATATAGAATACGGGCAGCGCGGAAAGCGCAAGCGTGCATCCGAGCAGTATGCCGCGCTGCGCTAAACGTGAACGCAGCAATGCCGCGACCTGTTCGACAAAGACCGCGGCATAGATACAAAAAAATGGAATGGCGGGAATGAGATACCGATCGACCTTCAATGCCGCCCGGCCAAGCAGCAAATAAAAAAACAATGGAAAGGCGAGCAGTAGCCACGTGCGCGCTTGCGGTCGCCATAACGAAACCAGCAATCCGCCCAACGCTGCGAGCATCAGCATTGCCCCGACTCCCCCCGAAGGCGTTAGCGCCGTGAAATAACCCAAGAAGCCGGATTCTTCCACACCCAAATGCCCCAAGCGCGAGTGCAACAGTTGGCTGATTAAGCCCGCGGCAAACGCTTTGAAATCGAGCACGGCATACGGCGTTCCGAGCAGGAAGCCAAAACCTGCGTGCAAACTCAGTTTTAAAAATAATTTTGGAAAGAAGGCTTTGAACCAGGCCTCCGTGGTGGCGCGACACTGCATAAGGCCTGCGCCATAAACGACGAGAAGCACGAGTCCGGCGGGATATTTCACGGAGGCGGCCAGCCCGGCAACGAAAGCGGCGAGATAGAGTTTTCGCGCGCGCGCGCTTTGCAACGCGACCAGCGCAAGATAAAACGCCCACATGACGAAGAAGGCCGAAGGCACGTCGGTGGAAATAAAATGCGAGTCGGTGAAATGCAGATAGCTCACGGCGAGAAACCAAGCAGAGAGCAGCGCCACGGCTTGCCCCCAAAGTTGGCGCGCGGAAAGATAGGTGTAGTAAATCGTCGCAACGCCCAAGCCCGCGGTGAGCAAGCGTCCGAACACATGAAACCAGAAGAGCTGCTCTTGCGCGTAGGGATATAACTCGGGCATGCTGCCGATGAAGCCGCAAAGCAGCAGCACAACGCCGAGGCCGAGATAGAGCAACGCCGTGAGATAGAGATAAAGCGAGGGATATTCGAAGAAATGCGGATTGAGCTCATAAGCGGGCGCTTGCAGCATGAGCAAGGCGCGGCCAACGATGTGATGTTCGTCGGGATGAATAATGTCGGGATAGCCATACCACACGCCCCACACGCGCGAAATTACGGCAACGAGGAGAATCACCCAAAGCGTTTGGGGGAAATTGCGCTCGTGTAAGGCGGTGCTGACAATCGGGCTCCCGGTTTCGAATTTCGAAACGATCATGCGCTAGGTGGCAAAATGAAACGGCTTGAATTGCGTGTTGGCTCATACAGAAAGCGCCGGTGAGCAAGCGGGCACGTTTCATTTACGCGCAGAGCGCGAGCTTTGCTGAAGCGCGAGGGAGAAAAGAAGCGCGGCGATTTGCGCGCCTGGCATTGCACGCCTCGTCAATTATGGTGCATGCAAACGTTTGGTCTGCAAAAAAACTTACGCAACCTCAACAGCTTGAGAGTAATTGAAAGGAGTCGATAACAAGCACAGGCATTCTTTTCCATGCCGGGGGTTTACGCGGTCATAGTCAAATTAGGTCTAGCATATGAGCACGCCGACAGAGCGCGAGGCCGCAGTGCCAAGCAACGGCAAGGCCGCGCTTGCTGCAGCAAAGCCGAGTATTTCATTTTTTTTCCCTGCGTTTCAAGACGCGGGCACGGTAGAGAAATTGGCCGTGGCCGCGAGCGCGGTGTTGCGCGAGATTGCGGACCAATGGGAAGTGATCATCGTCAACGACGGCAGCTTTGATAACACGGGCGAGGTCGCGGATGAATGCGCGCGGAAGTATGAAAACGTCGTGGTGCAGCATCACATTTATAACATCGGCTACGGCGCGGCGCTCAAGACCGGTTTCTATACGGCG
>CAYNDW010000199.1:4789-9627 GCA_964395375.1 uncultured Cytophagia bacterium | reverse complement strand
CAACAATCAAAACTCCCGCGATGTCTTGCAGCCGGATGCCGTCGCGCAGAAGTGTGTCGTGTATGATCTCACGTCATTGATCGCTGCCGGGGTCCGAGTGGAAGATGCGAACAATAAATCGCGTTTGGTGTTATTCGGCTTTGGACTAGAAGCAGTTATTAATCGCACCGGCTATACGACGCGTGAAAGTATTGTGCAGAATGCGCTCAATTGGCTCAATGGTGTTAGTGCCGTGGATGAAACGCCGAGCAGCAATGGTTTGCCCCGCGCATTTCACTTGAGCGCAAGTTACCCCAATCCGTTTCAACTCTCCGCGCGCGAAACCGTGGTGCGTTATGATATGCCCGCGCAAATTTCGGCGCAGCGCGTGACGTTGAAAGTTTATGACAATTTGGGCCGCGAGGTTGCGACACTCGTGGATAAAGCGTATATTCCCGGCACCTTCACTGCGGCCTGGAGCGGCCGCACGGCCCGCGGTGAGCAAGTGCAGAGCGGCGTGTATTTCTACAAGCTGCAAGCGGGAAGCATGCAAGAGGTGCGCAAGGTTGTGGTGGTGAGGTGAAGCAGAAGTTTTGATGACGCACAACCGTTTCAAAGTTTTGGGTAATACAACATGGAGGTGAGGGTGTCAAATGAACAGCATAACGCTGAACTTTATTCGCAGTGAAATTAAGAATCAAACTTACGAAATATCCTGGCACGCTGATGAAGAGCGTTTGGCCGATGGTGTCAGCATATTTCAGCTTGAATTTGTGTTAAACCGCGGTGAAATTCTCGAAGACTATCCGGACGATCCTCGTGGACACAGTTGTTTGGTTTGTGGATTTACTCTCGAAGAACAACCGGTTCATGTTGTGTGCGGAAAAAATCGCAACGGCCACTTGATCATCATTACGGTCTATATTCCAACGATGCCCAAATGGAAGGATTCTCACAACCGTAATCGTTAACTGATGGAGCCTATTATGCGTGTTTATAGCGATTGTTTCTATTGTGGAGGCGCTGTTGAAGAGCGTCTTGTACCTCGTGAAGTGCGTTGGCAAGGCCAGCTTTTCATCTTTGAAGACGTGCCTGCCGGCGTCTGCACGCAGTGCCAGGAGAAATTCTTAAAACCCGAAGTCGCGAAATCGTTTGATAAAATTCTTCAGAGTAAAAAACAACCTGCTCGCACTTTGCAAGTGCCCGTCTATGCTTATGCGGAGGCCGGAGCCTAAGCCGTTCGAGGATTGCTAGATTCGATTAGCGTATGCTTTCTATTGCAACCTGCCCCACTTGCGACAGCCTAAGCATCAAAAAGGTCAAACGAAATTTGATCGATGAATTTCAAGGTGAAACTTATTCTCCGGCTTATGCGAAGATACACAAGAGAAGAAAGGCCGCATGAATTTTATGGAAAGCATGAACAAATCTTTGTCTGAAAAAATCGCCGCGGCGCGCCAACGCCTCGATGCGCACGTGCGCGAGATCGTGCAATGGCACTTCGATCCTGCGACGGGCTGCCAATTCTGGCTGGAATTTGCGGCCAAGCTTGATTTCGATCCGCGCCAAAAGATTCACGGCTATGATGATCTCAAACTGCTCGGCCATTTCGACGACGCATGGCTGCGCGGCGGACCGGTGCGGCGCTGGGTGCCGAAAGCGCTCGCGAATCAACCGACCTATGTGTTCGAAACCGGCGGCACCACCGGCGTGCCCAAAACGCGCGTGAACCTGCGCGATTTTCAAACCGACTATGAGCTGTTCAGCGAAACGCTTTCCGACGAAACGTTTCCCCAAGGCAGCGATTGGCTCATGCTCGGCCCTTCTGGCCCGAGGCGTTTGCGCTTGGCGATTGAACACCTCGCGCAGCATCGCAACGGCATCGCGTTTCTCGTTGATCTTGATCCGCGTTGGGTCAACAAGCTCATCAAACGCGGCAAGCTGAAAGATTTGGAAGAATACAAAACGCACGTGATCGATCAAGGCCTCACGATTTTGCGCGCGCATGAAAATATCAAATGCATTTTCACCACGCCCAAATTGCTCGAAGCGCTGTGCGAGAAAATCAATTTGGTGAAGTACGGCATCACCGGAATTTTTTGCGGCGGCACGGAAATGACGCCGCAGTTTCATCGCTTCGCGCGCGAAGAGCTGGTGCCCGGCATCGACTTCGTGCCGACCTATGGTAACACACTCATGGGCCTCGCTTGCCACAAGCCGTTCGACCCGGCGGATAATTACGCCATCATTTATTATCCCCCCTCGCCGCGCGCCGTGATTGAAATGGTCAATCCCGACAATCCCGAAGAGACCGTCGCTTACGAACAAACCGGCCGCGTGATGCTCACCACGCTCACGAAGGAATTTTTCATGCCGCGCTTTCTCGAACGCGACGAGGGCGAGCGCGTCGCGCCGATCGCAAAATATCCATGGGACGGCGTGAAGAACGTGCGCGTGTTTGCACAATTGCAAGACTCGGTTGTTGTTGGCGTTTACTAAAGCATGGGCAGAGCGCGAGGAGCATGGGACAATATTTCCATGCGCCAAGCTCCCGGCCCCATGCTGAATTCCATCTCACACAAACCTTCAAGGAGGAGGAGCTATGTTGTCATCCGTAATTCGTTTCGTGCGTTTGCCGCTCGTGATGTTAGCCATTTGGGCTGTCGGGCGTTTCGCTATGGGTTTGTTCGGCGTGCCCTACGGGCCGCGCCCCAACGCCACGTTTTCCGTGGTGGTCCTCACACTGATCACTTCCATTTACTACGGCGCACTGTCGAATCGCATCGGCGGCTTTGATTGGAAAGGCACGGCCCTGGTCGGCGCCTCGATCGGTGTGGTTGGGCAACTGCTTATAATTGTCTTCACTCTGGTGAGCTTGATCGGCGGCCTCGAAACGTATTTCGTAAATTGGGACGCCATCAATTTGCCCGAAGGCACTGCGGTTACGGTATCGACCGCAGTGACCGCGCGCGCCACCGGGTTTTTCGTCAATGTGATTCTCGCCACGCTCGAAGCATGCGTCGGCCGGCTGCTGTTCTCCGGGTTGGTGACGGCGAAAGCTTAAGGCTTGCGACGCATTATATCTTCGCGGTCGTGCGTGCGCAGAACGTTTTTGCAAAAGCGTGAGCAAGCACGACCGTGCTTGGTTTAAACTGAAATTGGAAAGGTTGGAAAAATGCTATCATCCGTCATTCGTTTTGTGCGGCTGCCGTTGCTGCTTTTGGTGCTGTGGACGGCGATTCGTTTTACGCTCGGTGTTTCGGGTGTCCCTTATACGCCGCGCGGCAACGCGATGATCTCCGTCTTTGGCCTTACGATCATCAGTTGCATTTATTATGGCGCGCTGTCGGTTCGCGTGGGAAGCTTTAGCTGGTTAGGAACGCTTTCCACCGGCGCCACTATCGCCCTCTGGGGGCAAGTGTTGATCTTCATCGCGACTTTGATCAGCTATCTCGGCGGATTTGATAATTCCTACTTCGTGCATTGGGATGCGCTCAATGTCGCGGAAGGCACGGCGGTGCCGATGGCGAAAGGCATGATGACGCGCGCAGGAGGATTCATTGCCGGTCCGATTTTGGGCGCGGTTGCAGCGGCGATCGGACGTTTGCTCCATGGACTCGCGCCCCAACCCGCTAAGGCCTAAAACTTTTTGGCGACCTTCGCAATCTATAATTTGCCCCGCAACCCGGACTCAGAGAGTGCCCCTCGCTCTCAAGCCCGGGTTCTTTTTAGCGGGCGTGTTTGCCGCATGAAAGCAACGATTGAAAATCGCGGAAACGCAGCTTAAATTGCGTATAGGATTTGACCAATTGCTTGGTTGTCCGTTGAAGCATGGAGAGACAAAAATGTCGCTGCTAGTTTGTTCAATTAAAACCACATTCGCCGCCGGCAAAAATTCCGTTCGTCAACCTCGAAGCTATTATCCTGTGCTCGCATTTTTTTTGCCGCTGCTTTTTCTTAATGCGACGGCTTATGCGCAAGGCGCTGGCCGCGCCAAAGTTTTGGCCGGCAATCGCGCCTACGCCGAAGAAAAGTTCGACGAAGCGAACGACAAATATCGCGACGCGCAAATAGATAATCCCGAGTCGCCCATCATTCATTTCAACGTCGGCGATGCGCTTTATCAAAAGAACAATTATGAAGAGGCGCTGAAATCCTATCAAAGCGCCGTGCAAAATAGCAATGATCCTAAGCTGCAAGCGCAGAGTTACTATAATCTCGGCAACACACTGTATCGCACGGATAAATTGCAGGAGAGCATCACGGCTTATCAACAAGCCTTGAAGCTCGATCCCAGCGACGAAGACGCCAAATTCAATTTGGAGTACGTGCGCCGCAAGCTCAAAGAGAATGCACAGAAACAGCCGCAGGATCAGCAGCAACAGCAGCAACAACAAAAACAGCAGCAGGATCAGAACAACGGGGATGAGCAAAAAAAATCGGAGCAGCAAAAGCAGGATGAGCAAAACGGCGAGCAGAAGCGGGAGCAAAAAAATGAGCAGCAGCAAAATGAAGAACAGCAACAAGCGCAGCAGCAACCAGCCAAGCCCGGCGAGCTTTCCAAAGAAGAAGCCGGACGTTTATTAGAAGCCTTGCAGAACCAGGAAAAAGAGGCGCAGAAGAAGAAGCAAGCCCAAGTGCGCGGCCGCGTGCGTGTGGATAAAGATTGGTAGAATGTTTAGATCGCCCCTCTCAACTTGTCATTCCGTAGGAATCTTTTTAAGCACTCGGATGTATCTCCAGAACGTAAAAAGATTCCTCCTGAATGACACGTTATGAGGGCGTTCACTGAACTCGAAAATAAAGCACACCCGGAGTTTTAGAGTACTCATCATGTTCAAAACGTCATCCAAAATTTT
>CAYNDW010000199.1:0-4779 GCA_964395375.1 uncultured Cytophagia bacterium | reverse complement strand
TGTTCATATTCCTCGTGATCGCCTTCGCGCCTATCCCGCTGCGCGCGCAAGGCGTGACCGTGGTGGCCACGGTCGATCGCACTCAAATCGGCCTCGGCGAAGATTTCACGTTGAGCGTGGAAATTTCCGGGCGTGATGCAGGCGAGCCGAGATTGCCGGAGCTGTCGCAGTTCGCGCAACAGATCGGCAGAAGCTCTTCGCAGAGTTTTCAGTTCATCAACGGCCGCATGTCGTCTTCGACCACGATCAACTATACTTATCTCGCGCAGGCCGCGGGCACGTTTGAAATCGGTCCGGTGGAAGTTGAAGTCAACGGCGAGGTGGTGCGCAGCAAGCCGATTCGCATTGAGATCGCGCAAGCCGGCGGCGCGACGACGCAACAGCAAGGCGCGCAACCCGGCGCTGCTCCTTCGCAGCCGCGCACCGATCCCGCATTGCAAGGCGGTGACGCCGGCGTGTTCTTGAAAGCGGAATTGGATCGCGCGCGGGTTTATCAAAACGAGCCGGTGGTGATCAGTTATAAAATTTATACTCTGCGCACGATTTCAAGCTATAGCTTGTCGAAACTGCCGAACTTCGCCGGCTTTTGGGTGGAAAATTTTGAGCTGCCGCGCCAGCCGCAAACCCGCCAGGAAGTGATCAACGGCCAACGTTATCTCGTTGCCGAAATCAAGCGCACCGCGGTGTTCCCGCAAAGCGCGGGCAAGCTTACCTTGGAGCCGATGACGATTGCTTGTGAAGTGCAAGTGCAGGGGCAACGCCGGCGCTCACGTGATCTCTTCGAAAGCTTTTTCGACGACCCTTTTTTCCAGCGCACAGTGCAGGTGGAAGTCGCTTCCAAACCGGTGACGCTGGAAGTGCTGCCCTTGCCCGCGAACAAGCCCGCCAACTTCGACGGCGCGGTCGGCGTTTATTCGCTCAAAGCCACGGTTGATCGCCGCGAAGCAAAAACGAACGAAGCGATTACTTTGAAAGTCACGGCCAGCGGGCAGGGCAATATCAAAACGCTGAGTGCGCCGCGTCTCACCCTCCCACGCGATTTTGAAGTGTACGATCCGAAAGTGGCGGAAGACGTGAATCGCGCGAACAATCAAATCTCCGGCAGCAAGACGTGGGAATACGTGATGGTGCCGCGCTTTCCCGGCACGTTCGAAATCAGTGGATTGCAACTGCCCTATTTCGATCCGCGCGCGAAAGAATATCGCGTCGCGAGCACCGCGCCGATTGCGTTGACCATCGCCAAAGGCGCGGGCGAAGTTGCCGTGGCGAGCGGCGGCATGAGCAAGGAAGACGTGAAGCTCATTGGACAAGACATTCGTTTTATCGCGCTCGCGCAACTGCCGTTCGAAGAAATCGGGCAGCCGAATTATGCGCAACCCGAGTTTGTGGTGTTGCTCGCGTTGCCGTTGCTCGGCTTGGCCGGCGCGTTTTTTTATCAACGCCATCAACAAAAGCTTTCGACGAATGTGGCGTATGCCCGCGGCCGCAAAGCCACGCGCGTGGCGAATAAACAATTGCAAACGGCGAAGAAATTTTTGCTGAGCAACGACGGCAAACAATATTATGCGGAAGTGCAGCGCGCGCTGATGGGTTTTCTCGGCAACAAGCTCAACGTGGCCGAAGCCAGCTTGGTCACAGACGATATTCAAAAAATGTTGGAAGCAAAGAATGTTACCGCCGCAGTCGCCGCCGCCTATATCAGTTGCCTGCACACCTGCGATTTCCAACGCTTCGCGCCTTCGCAATCCAACGGCGTGGAGATGAAACAGTTTTATGATCAAGCGCAGAATGCGATCGCGCAACTGGAGGAGGCGCTGTGAGAACACGTTTGCAAATTCCACCCACCAATTCCCCCCTTGAGGGGGGCCAGGCGGGTGTGCTTCAAAACGATCAGGTCTCGCTGCGTTATCATGCCACCGAACGACACCCCCCTAACCCCCCTCAAGGGGGGAATATTCGGCTTGTTATTTTTTTCATAACCATGCTGCTCTTCACATCGCTCGCTCATGCCGATGAAGCTGCGACGCTCTTTCAGCAAGGCAATCAAGCTTATCAAGCGGGCGACTACGAACAAGCCGCAGCCGCGTTTGCGCAAATCATTGCGTTGAAAAAAGAAAACTGGCAGGTTTATTATAACCTCGGCAACGCTTACTTCAAGCAGCGCAAAACCGGCTTGGCGATTCTCAACTACGAGCGCGCGTCGCGCCTCCAGCGTGCGAGTGAAGACTTGCAGTTCAATCTCGATCTCGCGAATCTTTCTATTACCGACCGCATCCTCGCTCCGCCGCGCTCGGCTATGCTGGTGTGGTTCGAGGGCGCTCTGATTTTTTTCTCGCATGAACAAGCCGCGGGCTATGCGCTCTTCTTTTGGTGGGGCGCACTTCTCGGTTTGATTTTTTTGTTGACGGGAAGAAAAGAAAGTTTGCGAAGCGTGGGGCGAATTCTGACTTGGAGTTCCGGCGCGCTGTGCCTGTTGTTCGCGAGCATCTTCTTGCTGCAATGGTATGAGCAAAAAACGGAGCAATACGGCATCGTGATGGAACAGCGCGTCGTGGCGCGCAGCTCACCCGGCGCGGACGCGACCGAAGTGTTCATCATTCATGAAGGCGCGAAAGTGAAGCTGCAAGAGCAAACCGGCGCATGGCAACGCATTCGTCTCGCCGACGGCAAAGTGGGATGGCTCAAGGCCGAGAGCGTCGCGAAGATCTAAGCATTGGAGTGGTGGATTGATGGAGTATTGGATTGTTGGGAAAAGCAAAACCCTGCCACTCCATCGATCCATCAATCCAATAATCCAATAAGATTTCAAAACCCGCTGGGCGTGAGAAAATAAGTTTTTTGAAAATCCCCTTCCTCCAACCCCGTCACGGTTTCGGGGAAATTCCACCGCTGCACTTTGTCGCGCACATTCGCCGCGACCTCCTCCAGTTCGGCATCAAGCGCGAGCACTTGGGAAGCAATGAGATTGCCTTTCTCATCTCGCACACACTTGATGAATAACCGCCCGGCCAAATTGGGATTCGCATTGCGCGCTTTGCGATAGGCATAGCTGATCGTCATGTTCAGCTTGTCGATGATGTGCAACGGCGCGCGCGCGTCGAAGGTTTCTACCGGTGCAGATTCATTAGGACGCGGCGCTATTTCCCTGCGAAGGTTGAGCGGCGCGGTTACCGCCATCTCATTTCGCGCCAAGTTATGTTGCTCTAGTGATTGCGTCTCCGCGCGTGACCGCTCCAATCTTCCTCGCATAAAATTCAGCTCGTTTTCCAACCGGAGATTGGTTTTCTCTAAAACGTCCTGCTTTTCCTCGAGCTGAACAATTTTGACGCGCAGCGTTTCGAGCGCTTGCATCGTGTCAAGGTATTTTCCCACGCCGGCGACGAGCGAAGTGATGGAGAAGCCGGTCAATCCCAAGATCAAGCTGAGGCGCTCCAGCAGCTTCCACCACCGGGCCTTGGAGGCGCGCGCCGCGTGCTCGTCCGGTGCGATTGTGTTAGCTTGAGAAGTACGTCTCGCGACGATATGAAAAGCTGGGCGGCCCGAGTCGAAGCTTTGCTCTTGCATCATGTTATTATCCCACGGTTCGAAAGTTCTCTGCGCGCGATGAATTGTCTTCCCGCTTCAGAAAACGGCAATTCATCTGCCAGCACAGCAGGGCGGGGAATAATTTTACAAACGAGAGTTCGTAGTGACGCCTTCAGGCGTTGGCTTC
Organism: uncultured Cytophagia bacterium; assembly: GCA_964395375.1. Classification (GTDB taxonomy): domain Bacteria; phylum Zhuqueibacterota; class Zhuqueibacteria; order Zhuqueibacterales; family Zhuqueibacteraceae; genus JABWAN01. The sequence continues at coordinate 1,067 of CAYNDW010000199.1, read as the reverse complement.
CCATGGCTAAAACGCCTGAAGGCGTTACTACGAACGTATGTCCGCGAAATTTTTAGAGGAGTAAATACTCACAGCAAATGAGTATTGTCGCAAGCGAGTAAAAAGATTCTTGCGGAATGACAAGTCGAGGCGCGGGTTGCGGCAGAGAAGAGTAATGCGTCAAAACGTGACGGTTACTGCTAACAAAAAACTATTTGAGGCGGGAGTTGCAGGCGGGATCACGCCGAGAGAAACGGGCGCAGCGGAGGCGGGCGAGAGCAAAGCTTCGAGCACGTTGACGCTCCATAATACGCCGAGGCTCAAAGCGAGATTGTTGCGGAGCAGATGATAGCGGTTGAAAGTATCGTAACGCGACATAACGTTTTCGGAATTGGCCTTGCGATAGTCGTCTTCGGCGGAAGCGCGCAGAACGTGCGAGGCCAAAGTCGCCGCGGCAAACGTCGCGGTTGCCGTGGTGAAGATCAAGCCGCGCGTGCGTTGGCCTTTCGCGCGTTGGCCCCAGCCCGGCAGCACGAGCGATTTTTCGGCTGCTTTGAGGCGCGGATCGGGAACCACGACATAACGCGTTTCCACGCGCACCGGCGTTGCAACTTTCGGCAGCTTGGCGCGCAACTCTTCGAAGCGCGCCTGCAAAGTCGGCGAGAAAAAAATCGCGTCGAGTTGCAGTTCGGGCGCGAGTTGCAAAGCAGACATGAAATGCGCATCGGCAATCGCGGCTTGGTTTTGCTCCAATGCGACGAGCGCGCGCAACGCGTGAATCTCGGCCAAATCGCGCGGCGCGAAGAGCTTGAAGTTCGCAATCGCGCTGTCCGCTAAAGCTTGCGCGAATTTATAATCCGCGCGCTGCAAGGTGCGTTGGATTTCTTTGGCGCGATCGGCGGTGGTGGTTTGCGAAAAGGCCGAGGGGGCCGGCCAGGCGCTTAAGATTAGCGCCGTTAGTATCGTCAAGCCGCAGCGATGAGGACGCGTTTTTCTGTTTGAATCGCGAGAGGGCATGCTCGAAGATCACCATAGTCTATTAATAGTGAAAGCGCTGCTTTTAAAGCAAAAAAATTCCCCGACAGATA
>CAYNDW010000198.1:3218-9652 GCA_964395375.1 uncultured Cytophagia bacterium | reverse complement strand
TTGTGCGGTCGATCCCTATACAAAATGATGAGCTTCTTCACCGGCACCCGCGGCGGTCGCGCGAGGAAATCGTTGCGCGTATCGAGCGGACTGGAACTGTTGCCCTCCGCGCGTTGAATCGTGTAGCTGAAATACGAAGTGAAATGATTGTAGCGGCGGGTGCGCATGTCGATTTGCACGCCGCGCGCGTTGGCGAAATCTTGATTGACATAATACGTCACCGCGGCCGGGCGCGCATTGGGATAAGGATCGGTAGAGATGAGGTTTTCATAATCTTTATAAAAGCCCGTGGCGCTGATCGCGAGAAAATCCGTCAACTGTTGATCCCAGCCCACTTCAAACGAAACCGTCTTTTGCGGCTTGAGATCGGCGTTGCCCAACGTGGGCCGAAAGATATCGACGTAGCGCAGGCGATTGAACACGATCTTGTTGTACTCCGGGTTTTGATAAAAATGCCCGTAAGAAAAATGCAGGTTCGCGCGCTCGGTGACGGGATGCGCAAGGCCGAGGCGCGGACTGAAACGCAAACGCGTATCGGCCACGCGGCGCGCGCCGAGCGGCACATTCGAATCCACGGCAATGCTGTCCGCCGGATCGAAATAATCCAAACGCACGCCCGCGTTGATGATGATATCCTTGAACTCCATCTTGTCTTGCACATAAACCGCGGCTTCCACGGGCTTGATCGTGAAATGATCGATGCGCGAATTTTGAATATCGCCGCCGGTCAAAAGCTGCTTGCGCCAAATGCGCAGCGCATTAAAATCCACGCCGCCTTTGAGATTGTGATTGGCATTCACTTGCCAATTCAAATCGAACTTGCCTTCCCACGAGCGATTCTCTTGGCTCAGATAACGCGGATCATCGCCGGAGGGCGCGAAGTCTTCGCCGTCGTTGTAAGTGAGCAAGGCATAATCTTCCGGCTCACTGCGCACGCCGTCGAAGAAGCGGCGCGTGAAGTTTTGCAGCTTAAATTCGAAGAACGCATTGTTGCTCAACGATTGCGTCCAGCCGAAGAGGCCGCTATACACGCGCGTTTCCAAACGATCATTGCCCGCGAAATTATTGTCAAGCGTATCCGCGCCCACGCGATAACGATACAAACCTTGATGCGCGAAGAGATGCTCGTAGATTTCCAGGTCTTCGCTGTTGCCGTTCGCGGAAAGCGTGAATTTGGTTCGACTGCTCGGCGCATAGGTCAGCTTCGCGGTGCCGCGGCGCGCGAACTCGTCTTGCAGATTGCCGATGTAGCCGTTGGTCTCGTTATATTCGCCGGAAAGGAAGTAACGCAGCTTGCTGCCGAGGCCGGGCACCGGGCCGCCGAGGCTCACCTGCGCTTGATTCGTGCCCCAATTCGAGCGCTCGAGCATGCCTTTGTCTTCGAGCAGCTTGTCGCGCTCTTCAAACGTATAATCGCGCGTTGGTTTGCCGAAGAACGCGTCCGTCAAGCCGCGAACTTTGAATGAGGTTTCGCGGCCGCCTTCTTGCGTGACGAGATTGAGCACGCCGCTCATCGCGTTGCCGTATTCCGCATTAAAGTTGCCGCTAATGAGCTGCAGCTCTTCAATCGCCCCGGTCGAAACCTCGGTGCCCAAACCGCCGGTGATGCCATCGCGCACGTACATGCCGTCAACCATTACGGCGAGCTCGTTGCCGCGTCCGCCGCGCACGAAGAACTGGCCTTCACCGCTTTCATTGTTGGAGGAAAAGCTCCCGTCGCGAATTTGCGATTTCGTGACGCCGGAGTTGAGTGTGAGCACGTCTTTATAATCATCCGCGACCATGTTCTCCACCAATTCGGCCTGGGCGATTTGCATCGTGGTCACGCCGTCTTTTTGAATGAGCGGGCGCTCCGCCATAATCACGATGGCCTCGCCGAGTTCCAATACCTTCGAAGAGATTTCGAAACTCTGCGTGGTGGTGAGATCGATGCTGACTTTCACGTTGGTGGCTTTGGTGGATTGATAGCCCATCATCGTGATGATCAGGTTGTACGTGCCGGGCGGCACTTGCAAAATGAAGTAGCGCCCGTTCGCATCCGTGGCCGCGCCCATGGTCGTGCCTTCCACGACGATGTTGACGCCGGGCAACGGTTGCTTCGTGTCTTTGTCCGTCACCACGCCGGAAATTTTTCCGGTGGTGCCGGCGAAAGCGAAACTGTGCGCCACGAACAACATGGCCACGGCCATCACCAACGACAGCGCGGGCTTAACCAAGTGTTTCATACAACCCTCCGTGAAGATTAAGTGACGAGTCAACTTCGAGCCGCATTTTTTTGATTCTACGGGGTAAGATGTTTTCGCAGCGTCTCCCAATCATTGATATTGATGAAATGCGCCAGGAGGGTTTGGATGCGCTCCAAATCATGAACGGAACGCAACCCGGCCTCAAGGTCATTCGGAACCGGACCGAGTTTTTGCGCAAAGAGCAAGAGCAGGTCTTCAATTTTTCCTTCAAGCCTGCCTTCGATTTTGCCTTCAAGCTTCCCTGCAAGCTTACCGGCATCAAAGCTCGTGGTCAGCGCTGCGTAAGTATCGCGCGTGCGCTTGATGCTGAGTTCATAATGCCGTCTTTCTTCCGAAGAAAAATTCGCCAACTCCGCGACCCAGAAAGCTTTTTGAAAAACTTTGTCGCCCTTGAACACGTCCGGGATACGCTCGAAATCAGCCGAGTATTTTAGAAAATAGAGCCACTTGTTGAGCGGCTGATCGAGGCGATACTCCGGCCGCCGCGAATCAAACAAGGGCAATTCCACGGTCACGAATTTCAGCTTATCGTAAAAGGGCGCGTGCGGAGGGCGGTCGTTTCTGATGCTGTTATAATTGACTGCGGTGGTACTGCCGTTCAAAGCGTAGCCTAAAATCGCGATACAATACACGGCTTTCAACTCATAGTTCCACTCCGTGGAAACGACTTCCTCGGTTTCAGTTACGGCTTCATCTCCATACGGCGCGATGACGGCGTCCCGGACGCGAAGGATTGGCGGCGGAGTATATTGATAACGCTTCACGCCTTTGGGAGCTTGCGCGGCAAGGGGAAAGCTTGAATAGTAGAGCATCCGGTCTTTGATAAAAGCCAAGCGGCTCTTTTGCATTTCGACCAGATAGCGGTTGCCCGCGGCATCGCGACAGAAGAGATCGTAAATACCGACGCGTTGATCGCTGCTTTCTGGAAGCTGCGCGGGATTGGCAAAGCGCAATTCAACTATCGGCGGCTCAATTTCCAGCACGGCGTTGATCAAATGCATCGTCACGTCGATATTGGCTTCGTCGCCAAAGAGTTTTTTGAATCCGAAATCCGTGGTCACGTCCATAAAGCGAGACATGGTCGTCTCCAAACTTATGCTAGAGATATAAATCCGCTCCGGATCGAGTTCTTCGCGGATGATCCGCAACTCCTCCGCACTTCACAGCTTCTCCATCAAATATAAAGCCGTTCCGGATCCAACTCTTCGCGAATCAGGCGCAACTCTTCAGCGGTCGGCGGGGCGGTCACGTGCAAGTCCTCGGCAAACTTTACTTCCCAGCCGATATTTTCGCGAATCGTTTTCGGCTCGACGCCGGGATGAAGGTCAGTTAAAATCATTTCATGTGAGGTAGGATCAAAGCGGAAAACGCCGTAGTCGGTGACGACCACTTTCGGGCCTTCGGTTTTGAGGCCGAGGTCCGCGCGTTCATTGCCGCCGGAAAGAAAGCCGGGACTGGTGAGAAAATCCACTCGCGCGGGGAAGTTGCGTTGGCGGAGAGGGGTGATGATCAAAATCTTTTGCGCGAGTGCGGCAATTTCCGAAGCGCCGCCGCTACCGGGCAGGCGCACTTTGGGCTTCGCATAATCGCCGATAACCGTGGAATTGATGTTGCCGAATTTGTCGATCTGCGCGCCGCCGAGAAAGCCGACGGTGATGAGGCCGCCTTGCAAGTAATTCAAAAAAACTTCCGCAAGCGAGCACACCGACAAGGCGCCGGCAACGAGCGCAGGATCACCGATAGAAACGGGAAGACGTTCCGGCATACAACCGACCGCGCCGGATTCATAAATGAGAACGAGACGAGGAGCGTGAGTGAGACGGGCCAAGTTGCAGGCCATGTTCGGCAAGCCGATTCCGACGAAAACGACGTCGTCGTTGGAAAGCTCGCGCGCGGCGCGTGCAACCATGAGTTCGCTGGCAGTGTATTCGGGCATCAGCAGCTTCGTTTTGTCATCGTCAAAGGCAAAACTCCGCGTGAATTAGGATGGAAAGACGGCCGGGTGCGTTTTGAAGTGCGCGCAATTATGCGATTTTTGAAAACAGAAGCAAGGGGAATTTGGCAACGGGCTTCATTCCGAAGCTGCATCATCTTCCTGCAGCCGCTGCGCAACCGCTTCGGCCTCGCGCATGACGCGCAACAAATTTCCTCCCCAAATTTTCCGGATGTCTTCTTCCGAATAGCCGCGTCGCACCAACTCTTTCGTCAGGTTCGGCATCTCCGACACGTCGTCGATGTTGAGCAAGCCGCCGCCGCCGTCAAAGTCCGAGCCGATGCCCACGTGCTCGACGCCCATGAGTTTGATCATATGCTCAATGTGAGCCATCGCATCATTTAAGTTCGGACGTTTGGGTGGAAATTTTTCATTGATCTCTCGGCGCTCTTTGAACAGTTGCTCTTCCTGTTCCGGCGACATTCCGCCGCTGCGCCACACTTCCTGCTTTTTGCGCCATTCTGCCATTGCCGTCTCGCGCTCCGGCGTTTGCGGCATCTTTTTGATGAAATCGCCGAGCAAGCACACTTGCACCACGCCGTTGTTCTTCTTCACCGCGAGCAGCATTTCGTCCTTCATGTTGCGCTTGTGCTCGTTCACGGCCCACGCGCTCGAATGCGAAGCAATCACCGGCGCTTGCGTGAGCGCCATCACGTCCCAAAACGTAGCGTCATGCACGTGTGAAATATCCACCAGCATGCCGAGACGATTCATCTCGCGCACCACGCTTTCGCCCAACGCGCTGAGGCCGTTCCACTCTTGCAGCTCATCCGTGGAAGAATCGCCCAACTCGTTGTTGCGCGAATGCGTGATCGTCATGTAGCGCACGCCGAGATCATAAAACATTTTCACGTTGCTGCTGTCGAGGCCGGCGGGATAGCCGTTTTCCATGCCCAGGTAAATCGCGCGCTTGCCGCTTTGCGCAATGCGTTCGGCGTCCGCAGCAGCATAAGCCATCTCGGCCAAGTCGGGATGATCGGCCGCCATCTTTTTCGTAATCGCGATCAGCTTCAGCGCATGCTCTTTCGCTTTAAGATGGCCTTCTTCATTGCGCGGACCTTGGGCCGTGAAGATGGACATGAACACGGCATCGAGGCCGCCTTCTTTCATGCGAATCAAATCCCATTGCTGGCTGTCTTTTTCGCCCGGCTCATGCCGCTCGCCCGGCGCGAACGCGGGATTGCTCAATTGCCGCGAAGGCCAATCGATATGCGTGTCCACCGTGAGCGCGGCTGCGTGAATCGGCGCCGCTTTGCGCGCCAACTCTTCTTCAGAAGAACAGGCGAAACAGAATATCGCGCCACAGAACATCGCAAAGTGAAACCGCAGGACACGCTTCATGATTTTCCTTTCGAGTTTGATTCTTTAATCCGCCGAACATCCAGCAACCAGCTATATCACCCACGCTTGAATGCTCTTTTTACCGACACGATGCTCGTTGAACGCGTAGTCGCGTGGCGCATTTTCACGGCGGTCGAACACGACGAGATAACCGCGCTCCAAATTTTCGCTTTCGAGATATTTCGCCAATTGCCGCAAGCCTTTGCTGTAATGAATCTCGCCGCGCCAGAGTTTGATTTCAACCACTTCTTTTTGGCGGCCATAACAACACATGACGTCAATCCGGCCTTGGCCCGAGCGCACTTCTTTGAAGGTCCACCCCTTGCCGTTGACGAGTTGATCGAGATAGCTCAAGAGCAGAAGTTGTCCGAACGCTTCTCTAAAATGCGGATGCGTGATAACGTCCGCGCCTTTGGCTTTCATGAACGCTTGAAACTTGTCCAGCACAAGCCGGAAATCAAAACGCCCGCCTGCCGCTTTGAACGAATTGCTTTCTAGCAACTCGGCAACGCCGGAATTTTCCAACTCTTTTTCAAAGTTCTGAAACAACGCCTGCGCGTAAATGGGATTGGCCGGAATGAGTTGTTGTTTGCCCTCGGCAAAGATGCCGTATTTAACGCCAAGATCGATATCGTCATTGAGCAGATTATAACGACGTTGCCGGCCTTGCAGCAAATCCAACACAATCGGGAAGAGGCGCGGGTGGCGCGCATTTTTAAACAGGCTTTCGAAATTGGCGTTGCGCGAGGCGATTAACGCTTGAATCGCCTGTTCCACATGTTTGCGGCAGATCGGTTGGCGGCGATTGGTGACGAGCTTTTCAACGAGCGCCTTCGCCAAAACTGAAACGAGCC
>CAYNDW010000198.1:0-3208 GCA_964395375.1 uncultured Cytophagia bacterium | reverse complement strand
AGGGATGGCCGTTCGTCACTTCATGCACGCGCGCGAGTGCTTCCGCCTCAAACGCTTGCCCGGTGGCCGCGGTGTGTTGCAAATAATATTGCCGAATGTTTTTGAGGTTGAAGGGCGGCAATTCGTAATCGAGGGCGATATTAAACGGCGAGGCCGAGCCGAGCGTGCGCTTCTCTCCGCGATAACGCGCTTGCAGATTTTTGATGTCATGCACGCCGGCCAGGCAAACGCTGTGCGGAGCAGGCTTGCGATTGCGTTGCAGGTACATCTCACGGAGGTTGGAGAGAAAGCCGATCACCACGGTTTCCGGCGTGGCGTCGATTTCATCGATGAGCAACACGAGTTTCTGGGTGCGACATATTTCCCGCAGTCCTTCAAAAAATTCGAATCGACTATTTCGTGCCGACAGCGCGCGCGCGGCTTCAAGTGTGGCACTAGGCGCATGGGTTAGTTGTTTCGAGATAAGTTTTGCAAGCTCGGTATAAAACTCGGCTTCAGTTATATTCGGCCATTGCGCAAAAGGTTGGAATGAAATCAACGCCGGCACATAGGTGCCGGAGGCGCGTAAGCTGTGCGCAAAAAAATCAAGCAACGTGGTCTTGCCAAATTGCCGTGGGCGGTTGATGACGAAATAGGTTTCATCTTCCACCAACGCGAACATCTTTTTGAGCTGCGGCTTCAAGTCGACGTAATAGTGTTTTTCCGGAATGATGCTGCCCGCGATGTTGAATTTGCGCGGCTGCACGCCGTTACGATTGTTGTGCGCTTCTTTCCTCATGCTTTAAAGTAGCCCTGAAAGCGCCGAAAGTCAAATCGAATTTTGCCGCGCAAATTGCTTTTGGTTTTTGCCGAACGATTGGTTATCATTGCCGCCGATGAAATCACCTCGGAGAACTTCAACCGCCATGCTCGCCCAACGCGTTTTCCTCTTTTTACTCGCAGGCTTCGCTTCCGCCTTCGCACAAAACCGCTCTTCCCATTTGATCAACCGCACTTCCGTGCAAAGTGGCGCGCTCTTTCAATATTGGAGCACAAGCGCTCGCGACGAGCGCTTGCAGGAGTTCGTCGTGCCGCTCGTCGTGCATTACGCGCCAAGCGAGCGCTTCAGCCTGAGCTTGTTAAATACGCCCACGCAGGCGCGCTATTACGGCAGCAACAATACTGCAAGCCTCTTCGCTTTTTCCGATACCCGACTTGCTTCGGCATTGATTCTCGGCGAAGAACACGGCGTGCTCAACTTCGGACTCAGCTTTCCTTCCGGCTTGACACAACTTGATCCGGCTAAAGAATTGCCCGTGGCGGAAAAAGTCACTTCGCACGCGCTCGCGTTGCCCACGAGTTATTTTGGCGGCGGCGTGGAAGCAAGCGCCGGACTTGCGCTCGCATTGCAATCCGGCGAATGGGTGCTCGGCCTTTCGATGAGCGGCATCTATCACGGCAGCTTCACGCCGATTGCGGGCAGCGCGAAATATCAACCCGGCCCGGAGCTGGGTTTTGCGTTAGGCTTTGATCGCGTGCTCGGCGAGAGGCATCGCCTCTTCGGCGATGTGAGCTACACGTGGTATGGCAAAGATAAAAGCGAGGGCCAGAAAATTTTTCAATCCGACGGCAAGCTTGCCCTCAGCCTTGCGAGCGTATTGCATTACTCCTCGTGGCAAATCGCGTGGCTGGTACAAAACAATTTCAAACGCACCAGCCCGTTTGCGTTGAGCACGAGTTATTCGATCAGCTATGGCAACGAGTTTGAAATCAGCACGGAATGGGCGCGGAAGTATGCGAAGAATAATGCCTGGCTCGCACTCGCGGCGTTGCGCGCACATGCGGCGAACGACGAGGGGCGCGGCAAGGCGACAATCTTCGTGTTCGGCCCCGGCTGGCGCGGACAAGTTTCCGCGCCGCTGCAATTGCAAACGAGTGCGCAACTCGCGTTGGGGAAATTGAACGACACGAAGCTGTGGGGCGTGGAAGTAAATATCGGGTTGGTTTATTTGATTTCGAAATAATCATTTCAGATCACTCTCCCAAAAAACTTTCAGAATTTTATTCTGAGTTTGGTTCTTTAACAGAACGAATGTTCCGCCACGGCTGGGCCGTGGCATGATTATAAACAAAGCCGCGGTCAAACCGTGGCGGAACGCGAAACGCAACTCTCTCTTCATTGCAACGCATGTCTCGCTTAATTCAAATCTTCGTCCTCAGCCTCGTGCTTCTCATGAGCGCGTGCAGCTTCTTTTCGCCCAACGAGCCGGAGGCGTTCGGCGACTTGCAAATCAATCTGCACGTGCCCGAAGCGGCAACGCTTCCGAAAAATTCCGCGCCGCAGGTGATTGATCGCGTGCTCATCGTCATCTCCACAGTGGAAGATGGTCAAACCCCGAACGGCCGGGAGGTGGCGCGCCGCGAGTTTGTCATAGGCGCTGCGCGCACGCTGCGCGCCGCGTTGCGTGTGCCTTTGCGCAACGGCCGCGACAACTGCTTCGTCGCGGAGGTAAGGATCTATGATCGCCTTGACCTTTTATACAACGGCCAAGGCTTTCCCTGTTTTGGCGCGGGCCAGCGCAACGCGAGCGCAGAGATCGTGTTGCAGACTTCGGCCTTTTTTATTTCGCAACCCTTCGCGGAACTAACGACGACGAACACGCGCCTCACGCCGATCACGATGCAGTTGCTCGATAGCACAATCACGCAGGTTGAAATCATCACGGACAGCGTGCGCGCGCTCGTCTCCACGCTGGGCCGTCGCGCCAATCTCGTCACGGCGCCGGCATTTGTGCTCGGCGACACGAGCACAGTCACCATTCGCGCGTGGCGCAATTTGGATTTCAAGGGCGAGGCGCATCGCCGCTTCGTTTACACCGGCGCGAAAGCGGATGTGTTATTGGCAATGACGTGGAATACGATTTCGGATTTTGATTTGGAAGTGATCAACCCGGCGCAGCGCGCGATTTCGAGCAACGCGCCGGGCGATAGCGTGGGCGGGAGCGGCGTGACGATTTTGAACGATGCCAACGGTTTTGGGCCGGAACTGTTTGAATGGCGACAAAGCCCGCGACTGAATCAAGGCACATTCACCGTGAATGTGACACGCAGCTTGGGCAACTTACTCGGCGCGGGCAAAATGTACCTCTATCTGCGCGAAGGCCAGGCCAATCAAAGCTTGACCGTCGTGCCGTTCGATTTCAAATTGACCGACACCCAACTCACAAAA
>CAYNDW010000197.1:0-9695 GCA_964395375.1 uncultured Cytophagia bacterium | reverse complement strand
CGAGTTGTACATCTCAACCAACCCAAGTCTAATGGGAAGGAACTTCCCTCGCGCTGGAGACAAATCGCAAAACAGGATTCGGTTCAAGAGCGAGGAAAGGTTCTTACAGAATGACATTTTCTTGGGAGGCGTTTCGCGATGAGCAATCACTAATGACTGGTTACTTGATCACTGATGACTGAACACCGGCTTCATAAGAAACAAAATTACTGCAAATCGCGCCGCTGAGATAGCACGTGTAGCAGGCTTGATAGCGCAATGGATAGGGCATCATAGCCTCGGCGAGCGTGTCGCCCAAATTCGCGTCGGGCTTTTCGATTAAGATGGGGCACACATACACGCCGCGATTGGTGACGATGCGGCTGTTGCTGCACAGGAGTTGACGATCATCATAGCCTAACATCATTTCCGGCGTGACAAACTCCGCGGCAGTATAGCTGCGCTCGCGGTCGGCCTCGCGGCCAATGCGAAGCTGCGGCAAAATTTTCAGGCGAGGACGCGTATAGCCAATGCTGTGCAGCACTTTTTGAAATCCCGTCAAGACGTGATCGTGTTCATGCTCGGGCCAGCTTTGCATGCACGTGATGATGGGCAGAAAGCCGGCATCGACCAAATTCTTCACGCCTTCAAGCGCGCGCGCGAATGTGCCTTCGCCGCGAATGGGATCGTTGGTCTCCGGCGTGAAGCCGTCGAGGCTAATGCGCAGCTCGAGCGTATAGAGGCTTGCGCTGGAAAGCTGCCGCAACGTCGCTGCAATTTTCGGCGTGATCAGCAAACCGTTCGAGAGCACGCTGGCCGGGCCATATCGCAAGGTGTCTTCCAAAATGCCGAGCACATCGCGATTCATGAACGGTTCGCCGCCGGTGAAGTAGTATTCCTTCACGCCGTAGCGCACGGACTCTGCGAGATAACGGCGAACATATTCGCGGGAGAGAAATTCAAAGGAGTGATTCTTGGGGCTGCAACTAATGAAGCAATGGGTACACCATAGATTGCAAACCGTGCCGCCGACCTGAAACCACAGGGCATCGAGCGCATGCAGCGGCACTTTGGGCGAGCGTGAAATGGACTGCACCAATTCGGCAGCAGCGACGTGCATGTTCCTCCTCTCTGAGTTCGAAAAAAAAGCGCGTGTCTTATTAACCGTAATCTGCGCGAAGTTATTCCAAAATCCAAATGAAAATTTGCCAGGTGTTTGCCGAAAGTTTTTTGTTGAAATTCTCGGCGGGTGCGATTATATACTCGCACCCGCTCAAACTCACCTAGGCACGTTGCCAAGCTGCTCACCGACAGAACGCAAACCATGACGGACTCGCACGACAACAAAATTCTCTGGGCGCCGTGGCGCATGGAATACATTCGCGGGGAAAAGGAAAAGGGCTGCATCTTTTGCGACAAACCGCGACAAGCACACGACCGCGAAAATTTCATTGTGCATCGCGGCCGCGCCGCATTTGTAATCATGAACAAATTTCCCTACAACAATGGGCACTTGATGGTTGTGCCCTATCGCCACGAAGCGGCTTTGGATAAACTCACTGCGGAAGAAAGCGGTGAGATGTTCTCACTCTTGCAGCAATGCGCGCGCGCGCTCACGGTGACCAGCGCGCCGCACGGCTTCAATGTCGGCATGAACGTGGGCGCAGTGGCCGGGGCCGGCATCGACGCCCATCTGCACTTTCATATCGTGCCGCGCTGGGAGGCGGACACGAACTTCATGCCGATCCTCGGCCATACCAAAGTCGTGTCAGAAGGTTTGTGGGAAACGTGGGCGCAGTTGCAGAGCGCGTTCAATCAACTTGAGAACAAATGAAAAACCCCGCGCATAATTTTTTTCTAATTTTGCTGCGTCGCACCAGCGCCAAACGCCTCCTCGGCGCAACACTTTTTTCTTCCTTCCTTTTCTTTCTCAGCACCTATTGGCCCGTTTCTGCTTCGCGCTTATCGCCTTCTCGTTTTGAATCCCTCTTTTTGGTTGATCGTCACGGCACATTGTTGCGCGAGGTTTTGTCTTCCACCGACGGTCGCAGTCGCTGGATTGCGCTGGAGCAAGTATCGCCGTGGATGATCGCGAGCTTATTGCACATTGAAGACAGAAATTTTTATCAGCATCGCGGATTAGAGGCCTTCGCACTTCTGCGCGCGGCGCTGCAAAACGCCGGTAGCGGGCATATCATTAGCGGCGGTTCGACGCTCACGCAGCAACTCGCGCGGCAGATTTATCGCTTACCACCGCAGCCGTTCGGCAAAGCCGTTGAGATGTGGCTGGCATTGCGGCTTGAGCGCAGTTTCTCCAAATCGAAAATTTTGGAACAGTATTTAAATCGCGCGCCCTTTGGCAATCAATGCTTCGGCATTGCGGCGGCGAGCCGGCTGTATTTTGGCAAGCCTGCGGCTCATCTCACGCTCGCAGAAGCGGCTTATCTCGCCGGCTTGCCGCAAGCGCCTTCGGCCTATGATCCGTTTCGCCATCCGGCCCGCGCGCGGGCGCGGCAGAAACGCGTATTGCAAGCGTTGTGGCGCAACGGCGTGATTGATTCGCTGCAATTTGTCGCCGCGGCGAACGAGTCGCTGCGCGTGAGCCTACGTCCGAAAAATTTTCTCGCGCCGCATGCGTGCGATCTCGCGCGCGAGTTGCTGACGGAAGCGCAGACGGCCTCCGCGAGCACAGTTCGGCTCACGCTCGACGCGGCGCTAAACAAGAACATTGAAAATATTTTGGCGAACAACTTGCAATTGCTCGCGCGCGCGAATGTGACCAACGGCGCGGCGCTCGTGCTCGACAATCGCAGCGGCGAGATTCTCGCGCTCGTCGGTTCCGGCGATTATTTTGACGCGGCGCACGACGGCCAAGTAAACGGCGCGCTTGCGTTGCGGCAGCCGGGGTCCGCGCTCAAGCCGTTCACGTATGGCCTCGCGCTTGAGCGCGGCTACACCGCGGCGAGCATTCTTCCCGACATTCCCACCAATGCGCCCATCTTTGCCGGCGGCGGCGATTTCACGCCGACGAATTATGACGGGCGTTATCACGGCCCGGTGCGATTGCGCACGGCGCTAGCGTGTTCTTATAATATTCCCGTGGTGCGCGTGCTGGAGCCGATGGGCGCAGAGCTGCTTCTGCGGCGTTTGCAGCGCGCCGGCTTTGCTTCATTAAAACAAAACGCGCAACACTATGGCTTGGGATTGACGCTCGGCAACGGCGAAGTCTCGTTGCTGGAATTGACGCGCGGCTATCTCGCGCTCGCAAATGGCGGTCGCGTAAAAAATCTTCGCCTATTTGCGGATGACAATTTTCCACCGCTTGCTCCGGTGGCGGAGGAAGAAGTCTTCTCAAACGAAATCAGTTTTATCTTGGGAGATATCTTGCGCGACGAGGTGGCGCGTGCGCCCGCATTCGGCGAAGGCAACGTGCTCGATTTGCCGTTTGCTTGCGCGGTGAAGACCGGAACGACCAAGGATTTTCGCGACAATTGGTGCGTGGGTTTCACCAGCGATTATACCGTAGGCGTGTGGATCGGCAATTTCGACGGCGCGGCCATGAAAAAAATTTCGGGTGTGGCCGGCGCCGGCCCCATCATTCGCGAGGCGATGCTGCTACTGCATCGCGACTTTGCGCCGTTGCCGCAAACACGCCCGCGCGGTTTAGTCAAAGCCGCCATCTGCACAGCCTCGGGAGCGCGCCCGAATCCGTTTTGCCCGAATCTAATGCAGGAAATTTTTCTTCCTCAAAACGCGCCGGAGGCGATTTGTGATTGGCATCGCGTGACGGCGGTTGCCAACGAGAGCAACGGCCGCTTCGCACATGCCTCCGCGCAGAACTTCAAACCTCGCGTTGCATTGTTTTATCCCGCGTTGTATCAACCCTGGGCCAAAGCCGAAGGTATCGCGCAGCCCTTGTTATTAGCAACAGCATTCAATCCCACCAGTAACCACCAACCAGCAACCAGTAACAAGCATCAAGCAACCAGCATCCAGATCACTTTTCCCGATGAGGGCGACATTTTCAAAATCGATTCGATACTGCGCCGGGAGTTTCAAACGTTGTTATTGGAGTGTGTGGCAACGGAGGGCGTAACAGAGGTGACGTGGTTGGTTGATGGCGCGCCCTTGCAGACGGTGGCTTCCCCCTTTCGCGCGCGTTGGCAATTGCGTCAAGGCGAGCACGTGGTGCAAGCGCGTGCGCAATGCGACTCTACAACGATTGAAAGCATTCCGCGAAAATTTTTGGTATTATGAAGCCGCTCTGTTTCGAAGCAACACCGCAGTCAGAAATTTAACCCCGCAATCTATTCTCTAAACTCAAGCGTGAGACAATGTGGCCCGGAATAGCTATAACCCAATAGCGCACTTCCACTCACAGGATAGACTTTTTTGCGGCAGGCACTTTCTAAGCGCGCTCGCGCCATTTCATCCAGTGCGGGAATGCCATACACCGGCATGAGAATGCCATCATCCCATACGAGACAATTCGGATAACATAGCATCGGAAGTCCGCTCGTTTTTCTGCCGCCCACAATTCCGTTGCTTGCCGGCCAGAAGGGAACGCGCACGACTTCGAAGCCTGAACGCGTGAGTTGCGTCGCGATTTGATCGTCCCAAACATAATCCGGCTCCGCTTGTACGGCAGCGCGAAACACCTCCGGCTGGGCGAGCTGCGCGACCAGCTTGAATTTTTCATTGAGCAGAGGTTTCAGAATAAGTGCCGGACGGTTTACTTCCCGCAGCACCGGGGCTCCCGCCTGCATTTCAAAATCAAAGTTATTCGCGGCGACCGCATACTCCGCCAGCCAACGCGCAGTGAGTTCAGCAATTTGTTTGTCATTCAGCGCAAGCAAAGCGGTTTTGGCCAATTGATCATCGCCAACCACGACGACTCGCTCACTCAGTGGCATCACCACAAGGTCGAGATGAAACGGCGCAGGGGGCGCGGGCGAGGGTAATGACAAAAACGGCCCGCGCAGATGTTGCGCCAGATAAGCCGTATCCAAACGATCCGGGCACAAAATCCATTTGCCCAAACGCAAGAGGCTCGCGCCCGCAAAAACAAATTCCGCGGCGTGACGTTGCACGCCATAACTTTCATCCAGCGCCAACATGATATTTTGCAGTTGATGCGAATTAGAGGCGCTGACCCACATGCGGCCTTGTTCATCCACCAAAGCTTGATCTCGCGGCCACGGGCCGTATGCGCTCGTCTCTTGCACAAATTGAATGCGCGGCTGGCCTTGTTGATTTCGCCCGAGGCCGTCGCGCACAAGCTTCGTGGCAAACGTCCGGAAGGGGTCGGTCCCGGCCGTGAATTGGTTGAGGAGTAGAATTTGAGCGTCGGGCAAGGCGGTTAGAATATCCCGCAATGACAGCAAGCTCATTTCGGCGGACCAGGTGTAAACCAAAATAAGCTGGTTAATTGTTCCAGCATGCGCACTTTGCAGTTGCACACGAGAAGGCGCAGGCGCTTGCTCGCGACAAGCAGAGAGCAGCATGACCAGGATGAGAAGTTTTACAATTTGTTGTAGCATTCGGTAGCTGGCACCAATGTGTTGCGTGAGGGCTGCGCGCACGCTTTCGTCGCGCTCTTATATTTACGATTTTAGAGGACTATTGCAAGCGCACAAAACAAAAACCCCGGAAGATTGAATCCTCCGGGGCTTGCAAAGCTGAACGATTTAGTTTATGAAACTGACCGGGCCTAGCGCAGCAACGTCATCTTCTTCACTTCCGAGAAGCTACCCGCATCGAGACGATAGAAGTAAACGCCGGAGGGCATGCCCTTGGCGTTCCACGTCATCTTATGCTCGCCGGCTTTGAGCTTGCCATTGATCAATGTGGCGATCTCTTGACCCGCATAATCAAAAAATTGCATCACTGCTCATTGAGGTTAGAAACCACAAGCCCTTCCTTTTGTGCTGCTTCACACAAAATTTTATCACTAGAGGCGAAAGCGAGCGAAGGCAAGCTAGCTTCAGAAAAGGTGGTGTTAAGAGCAATAGCTGTAGCCAAATGAACCGCATCGTATCCACGCAAAGGATGCCGTCTAGTCAAATCTACCGCCCCGGAAACGATTTCTTCATTTAGCGATGCAATAAAGTATTCTTCGTTTTCAACCGCGGCTAAAAATAAATCCAACGCCGCTTCATAATTTTCTTGAGTAAGTTCTTGCGTGCGTACTTTCTTGCTCAAAGCGGCGGCAATTTCTACGATTCCAATTTGGCCAAGGTAAACTTTGTTGTCGGCTGTTGGCGTAAATATACTTTTCGCCCAATCGCTGCCCTTTTCCAACGCATAACGTTTGACCGCAATGCTGCTGTCAAGGTAATAAACCATTAGCGTTCGCCCCTCATGGCGAGGATTTCTTCCGAGAGAGGAATTTTGAAATTAGCCAATGAAGCTTCAACTTCGGCGAGGCTAGGCTTAGGGGATATCGACAATTTCGCCCGCATGGTTTCGGCCATAATACGCTGCTTCTCCGCGGACATAACTAATCCGGCTTTTCGAAGCAGGCGCACCGTTTCTTCTTTATGCGTTTTCTCTTCTGGTTGCTTTTCCAATCGAAGTTGGATCGCCTCGGCGAAAAATTGGTTCAAAGCTTCATCGGTAGGTAGCGCTTGGCGGATGCGCTGCGCCAGCATGGGTGGCAGTTGTACTTGAAGCATTTCCATGATTGAGCCTCCTGGGCTTTTACTCGTTACGATTACTCGAAAAACTACACAAAGCCATCTTTAAAAGAAAGGGCTTTTTCAAGCTAGCACATCCCAAAACAAAAAGCGGATCAGAACAACCGCATCTGATCCGCTTTTGAGTATTGGGTTCACAACGCTGCACGCCATACGCTTGCTCTATGCGCAATGTGCCGTCACTGCAGCAACGTCATCTTCTTCACTTCGGAGAAGCTGCCGGCTTCGAGGCGATAGAAGTAAACGCCCGAGGGCATGCCTTGCGCGTTCCATGTAATCTTGTGCGCGCCGGCTTTGAGCTTACCATTAACCAACGTGGCGATCTCTTGGCCCGAGACGTTGAAGATGCGCAACGTCACTTTTTCCGCGGTCGGCAAGGAGAAGCTGATTTCGGTGGAGGGATTGAAGGGATTGGGATAGTTTTGTGCGAGCGCGTACCCTTCAGGAATTTCAGTTGCTCTCTCAGCCACACTGGTGTAAAAATCGTACGGTGTGGTTGAAGGATGATTCACTTTCAAGAAGAGAAAATCCGGAGTCGTAGTCGGGGCATTGTCGCCAAAAGCAAAGGAGCCGGCAACAGAGTCCGACATGTAAAAGACATTTATCTTGCCGGCCTCGTTCCATGGTGAGAGATAAGGATACCGATCATCCATATCCGAGCTGTTGGTCAAGTTCGTCGGTTCGCCCCATTGCAATCCGTTATTCGCGGAAGAGACAGCCCAGATATCGCCATAGCCGATGCCGGTAGCCGGATCGGCCTGCGTCGAGTCACCGGAAAAACCCGTAAACACGACGCTCAGAACGCCTTCTGCATCAACGCCGAGAGAGCCATAATCCATTTCAAGATGATTCGTACCGTTCGGCAAAACGCCGCTGAAGTGCACGGTATCAAAACGTGCTGCCGTTGTGGGGACGCCGCCGTTTACGCTCGGCGCCCAATGGCGAATGCGCAAATCCGTAAAGAAATAGCTAATGCCGCCATCGTCCGGCACTTGATCTAACACTTCTGTCCAAATCAAATGCAACTCTTCATTCACGTAAAGAGCGCTGAGGCTCAACCAAAAAGCCGGTCGTACATTTGAAGTATCGGCGGGATAACTGGTGACATTAATGGGATTGCCAAAGGTCACGCCCCCGTCGGTGGATTCGCGCATGATGATGTTGTTGTTGCCAAAATCGTCGGCCGGCGGAAGATCGAAACCATTGATCAAAACCATGGCGACTTTGCCGCCCGGGCTTGCGACGATGGAGCCACGGATCTCGCCTTCGACACCGGGAAAAACAACGCCATTCGTCGTCGAAGCAAAAGTGCCAGAGGCTGGATCAACGGAATTCCAAGTATTGCCGCCCGTGGTTTGCGCAGAGCCATAGAATACGACCCGGTCGTTCGTAGATACGGTCACCCGCGGCCAAATGCATTCTGCCGGCGCACGCGGTGCGTCGTACGCCGCGAAAATGGCAAATCCCGGCAAGGCATCAACCGCAATCGAAGTTCCCAACACGCTGCCGGCCGGCGCGGTATGAGAGGCGATGACGGCACGGCCGTCGGAGGTCAAAGCCAAAGACGGATAACCCGCACGTATGGTTTCGACGCGCCCGAGGTTGGTGAAGGTTGCGCCGTTATCGTTACTATACGCATAATAACTTCCGCGCGTAGCGCCACCCGGAGCCGCGCGGTCGGTTGCGCCCATATAAACGACGTGAACACTACCGTCCGGCAACACTTGCACACGTTTTTCGTCGCCGCCGTTAGTTTGAAAATCAAAAAAAGTGTTACGCGCGTCGCCGACAACCGAGACGCCGGGGGATTTTGAAATTTTTGTGAGGCCACTCAAGTCAACTTGCTTGGCCACGAACGTCATGGTCTCCGTGGCGGGGACATATTTCGCATGGCCCATTTTCTTTTTGACATCGCCGGCGAGAACCAGGCTGAAAGACAGCAACAGCAACGCAACGGATGAAGTTCTAACCGTTTTCATAATTACCCTTTCAAGGCGCTAACGCCATCCTTAGAAAAATCAAAAAAGCCCCAGTATTGCAATAATACTGGGGCCTGAAAACAAATCACGAAAAGCTTATTTGACCAGCGTCATCTTCTGAACTTGCGAAAGACCTTCGGCCTCAAGCTTCGCGAAGTAAACGCCGGAAGTTTGGCCTTTAGCATTCCAGGTTACGGAATGCGCGCCGGCTTCGAGCTTGTTGTTTACCAGGGTCGCGAGCAATTTGCCATTCACGTCGTACACGCTCAACTTCACCTGAACCGATTTGGTCAAGTCGAACGAAATCTTCGTGGAAGGATTGAACGGATTAGGATAAGCTGCGTGCAGGGCAAAAGCCGCCGGCACTTTCGCATCTGGCCGATCATTCACACTGCTGCCGCCAAACGGAATGTTCGCTTTCGGGAACGAGTGATACAGATACGTCGTCGGCGCCGTGCCGCCGCCTTGAATGCTGTTGCCGGTCACGCCGGCGGAAGAATACACAAATTGCAGGTTGGTGCCAATGTTCTTCGCCAACGAGGCCCAAGTATCTTCGGATTGCGGCGTGTCCGTGACGTTCACCGGCTCGCCCCAAGTTTTGCCGCCATCATTGGAGCCAGCGGCATAAATGTCGGTGAAGTGCAGACCATCGCCATCGACATCATTGGGACGGAAGGCAGCAAACAACACATACAAATTGCCCGCGGCATCAATGCCGCCTTGTGGTTGGCAGACCACGTTGCCGTCGATGTTGTGTTGATCAAAAGCACCAGCCACGGCGAAAACCGTGCTGTCTTGAGCGCCACCGGCAAGATCGAGGAAGTCTGCGATTTCACTGACGCCAGCCGCCTCACTCCAGTGATAAATTCCGGCGGTTGTGCTTTCAAAGAAATCCAGGCCCGTGCCGGCGGAGTCCGGGAGCGCCGTATAGGTTTCCCAGAAAAGATGTACGTTGCCGTTGTTGTCATACATGACATCACCGGAACCTGCGGGGTAATCCGCCGAAGTGCCAGCGGGAATCGTCGCGGGATAGTTGGTGAGG
>CAYNDW010000196.1:0-9700 GCA_964395375.1 uncultured Cytophagia bacterium | reverse complement strand
CGCCGCGGCGCTGATGGCTTTGGGATGTGTGGTACGCTGCAAGTCATGCTCGGCAATGCGAGCACCGGCGCGGTGCGCACGATTTTTACGGATAAAGATGCCGCGTGGGTGGAAGTCGTCGATGACGTGCAATGGCTCGCGCAGGGCAAGAGTTTTACTTGGGTGAGCGAACGAGAAGGCTGGCGTAAAGTTTATGCGATCTCGCGTGACGGCAAATCCGTGCGTGCGATCACGCCCGGCGCGTTTGATGTCGAGAACATCAGTTGTGTGGATGAAAAAAGCGGCTGGCTCTATTACATCGCCTCGCCCGAAAATCCCACACAGCGTTTTCTCTATCGCACGCGCTTGGACGGCAGCGGCAAGCCCGAGCGTTTGACGCCGAGCGATTTGCGCGGCACGAATCGCTATCAAGTTTCGCCCGACGGCAAATGGGCGATTCATCGTTATTCGACTTTTGATCTGCCGACCGCGACCGTGCTCATCAATCTGCCCAAACATGAAGTGCTGCGCGAGTTGGCGGGCAACAAAAAGCTGCGCGCGAAAGCGCGAAACCTCGCGCAAAGGCCCGGCGAATTTTTCCGCGTGACGATCGGCAACGGCGTCGAACTCGACGGATGGATGATCAAGCCGCCGGATTTCGACGCGCGCAAACGTTATCCGGTTTTGTTTCATGTTTATGGCGAGCCGGCGGGCCAAACGGTTTTGGATAGTTGGGGCGGCGGTCAAAAGCTGTGGCACCTCATGCTCGCGCAACAAGGTTACATCGTGATCAGCGTGGACAATCGCGGCACGCCGGCGCCGCGCGGACGCGAGTGGCGCAAGTCGATCTACGGCCAAATCGGCATTCTCGCTTCGCAAGATCAAGCCGCGGCCTGTCGCGTCATTCGCGTTTGGCCGTTCGTGGATTCCACGCGCATCGCGATTTGGGGTTGGAGCGGCGGCGGCTCGATGACGCTCAACATGCTGTTTCGCGCGCCGGAGCTTTATCACACCGGTATGAGTGTCGCGCCCGTTGCGGATCAACGTTATTACGACACGATCTATCAAGAGCGCTACATGGGTCTGCCGACAACGAATCCCGAAGGCTTCAAGAACGGCTCGCCCATCACGTTTGCTGCGCAACTCAAAGGCAATCTTTTGCTCGTGCATGGCACCGGCGACGATAACGTGCATTTTCAAAACTCCGAAACTTTGATCAACGCGCTCGTGAAAGCGAACAAGCCGTTCACGATGATGGCCTATCCCAACCGCTCGCACGGCATCTTCGAAGGCGCGGGCACCACGCGGCATTTGTATGAATTGCTCACGCGCTATTTGAAGGAGCACGTGCCCGCCGGGCCGCGAACGGCAACGATGTTGCCTTAAACATTAACACCAAAGCTTTTCCACCAGTAATCGTTTTGTTTTATCGTTTCCGACTAGTTTTGCTTTTATTCATCCCCAAGAACCCAAGGAGGCCGTTTGTGAAAATCAGTTTGAAGCTTTTGCTGCTCGCGTTCGCGCTCAGCTCGTGCGCGCGTGAGGCGATCAAAACCGAAGAGGTCACATACTCCGCGGACGGCGTGAGTATGAAGGGCTTTCTTGCTTATAACGACGCGAGCACGGACAAGCGCCCCGGCGTGTTGGTGGTGCATGAATGGTGGGGCCACAACGAGTACGCGCGCAAACGGGCGCGCATGCTCGCGGAGTTGGGTTACACCGCGCTTGCGGTCGATATGTATGGCGACGGCAAGCAGGCGCAACATCCCAACGATGCGGGTAAATTTGCCGGTGAGGTCATGCAAAATATCGAAGGCGCGAAAGCGCGCTTCACCGCGGCGCTGGATGTGCTCAAGCAGCACAAAACGGTTGATGCATCGCGCATTGCGGCCATTGGTTATTGCTTCGGCGGCGGAGTTGTTTTGCACATGGCGCGCTTCGGTTATGATCTCAAAGGCGTGGCGAGCTTTCACGGCAGCTATGCCACGCAAACGCCGGCGGAGCCGGGCAAGGTCAAAGCAGCGGTGCTCGTGTGTCACGGCGCGGCTGATCCGTTCGTGAGCGCGGAGCAAGTGGAAGCTTTAAAACAAGAAATGCAAAACGCGGGCGTGGATTTTCAGTTCATCGCATACGAAAGCGCGGTGCATAGCTTCACCAATCCCGAGGCGGATGAAAACGGCAAGAAGTTCGAGTTGCCGCTCGCTTATAACAAAGCCGCGGATGAAAAATCCTGGGCCGACTTGCAGCAGTTCTTCAAGAAGATTTTTGCGAAATAGCCTGCTCCTCCGCATGTGTCATTCAGCAGAAATCCTTTTCAGTTCTGGAGCGCAATTCCAGCGCATAAAAAGATTCTTGCTGAATGACAGGGCGAGAGGTGGCGCGCGTCACAACTCATTCGGAAAGATTCTTCCGAGAACATTTATTTCAAACTTGAGGAAGGGAGCCATGACTCGACTCTCGCGTTGTGCAAAAATTTTGTTGTGCGTTTGTATGTTCATCGCCGCGCCCGGGTTTGCGCAGCGCACCCTCATTCACGCGGGCGCGCTCATCGACGGCGTGGCCGAAACCTCGCGCGGCAACGTTACGCTCGTCATTGCAAAAGGAAAAATCACGAGCGTGGACGCGGGCTTCACGAGCGCCAAGCCCGGCGACAACGTGCTCGATCTCAAAAAGAAATTCGTGTTGCCCGGCTTGATGGATATGCACACGCATCTCTCCGGCCAAACCGAAAAAGCCGGCTACCTCAAACGCTTCCAAATGTATCCGCCCGACGCGGCGTTGGCCGCTACACAATTCCTGAAGGCGACGTTGATGAGCGGCTTCACCACCGTGCGCGATCTCGGCGCGAGCGATTTCGTGGACTTCGCGTTGCGCAATGCCGTGCAGCGCGGCGATGTGATCGGGCCGCGCATGCTGGTGGCGGGCAAGGGTCTCGCGGTTGTCGGCGGGCATGGCGACCCCACCAACAGTTTGCGCGAAGATCTTTTTGAAACGCCCGGCGCGGAAGAAGGCGTCACCAACGGAATCGAAAGCGCGCGCCGCGCAGCTCTGCTCGCGATCAAACGCGGCGCGGATTGGATCAAGATCACCGCGACCGCGGGCGTGCTCTCGCTTTCCGGCAATTCGCAGAATGCGCAATTCACCGAAGAAGAGATTCGCGTGATCGTGCAAACCGCCGCGGACTTCGGCAAGAAAGTCGCGGCGCACGCGCACGGCGCAGAGGGCGCCAAACGCGCGATTCGCGCGGGTGTGGCTTCCATCGAGCACGGCACGTATCTCGACGACGAAGCGTTTGAGTTGATGAAGCAGCACGGCACGTATTGGGTGCCGACCCTCACCGCGGGCAAGTCCGTGGCAGACTCCGCGAAGATTGCGGGCTATTATCACGAGCTTGTCGTGCCCAAAGCGCTCGCAATCGGCCCGGTGATTCAAGCCACGTTTGCGAAGGGCTACAAAGCCGGCGTGCCCGTCGCGTTCGGCACGGATGCCGGCGTGTTTCGACACGGGCGCAATGCGATGGAGTTTCAATACATGGTCGAGGCCGGCATGCCGGCCATGGCCGCGATCAAATCCGCCACGTATCACACCGCGAAGCTGCTCGGCAAACTCGAACAACTCGGCACACTCGAAGCCGGAAAGATCGCGGACGTGATCGCGGTCGATGCCGATCCGCTCCAAGACATTCGCGCGCTGCAAAGCGTAACGTTTGTGATGAAAGAGGGCGTGGTTTATAAAAACGAGGCGGGGAAGAATTGAGTTGAGTATATTTAAGACAGCGTAGTGAAGCGCCTCATTTCATGTCATGCAGCAGGAGTATACGAGAATGATTAAATCCGATAATGGCGCACGCAGCGCCGCGGCATACGATGACGCGGCTCGTGTCGCGCAATACGACGCGAAGATGAATCTCATGCACCCGAACCGCGTGAAGATGGCGGAGATGGTGTGCGCGATGTTACCGTTCGCGGCACAAGAGAAGTTGACGCTGCTCGATCTCGGCACGGGCACGGGATTCTTGACCGCGTATCTGCTGCAAGCCTTCCCACACGCGCACATCATCGCCGTGGACGGCGCGTTGGCCATGATGCAACAAGCGCAAGCGCGTTTGCGCGAGAAAGCGCAAGCGCTCACGTGGCACATTTGCACGTTTCAAGAATTGGCGCGAAACACTTCCGACTTGCCTGCTCTCGACGCCGTGGTCTCATGTTTTGCTTTGCATCATCTTTCCGCTGAACAAAAGCGTGAGCTTTATCACGCCGTGCTGCCCAAGCTGCGCGTCGGCGGTTGGTTGCTCAATGCCGATATCGTCGCGCTGCCCGACACGAAGATCGAAGCGCGCTATCAATACTTGCGTTGCTTGGGCATTCAACAACGCGCGCGGCAACAACTCGGCGAAGAGCGCACGCTCGCAGCTATTGCCGCAGAGTTGGCGCAACTTGAGCACGAGGATGGCGATCAACCTTTGCCCCTTGAAGAAGATTTGCGTTTATTGCGCGAGGCCGGCTTTCAAGAAGTCGATTGTTTTTGGAAGGAAACGCGCGAAGCGGTGTGGGGAGGAATCAAGTTGGAGTGAGGGCGTCTTGGAGTTGTGGAGTGATGGATTGTTGGAGTTTTGTGAAAACCCATCAATCCAAAACTCCATCAATCCACCACTCCAATCTTCATCTCTCCGTCAACGTCGCCACCACGAGCTTCTTTATCCCCGCCGCGCGCGCGGCGTCCATCACTGCGATGACTTTGCCGTGCGTCACGTTTTTATCCGCGAACAAACTCAACGAGCTTTCTTTCATTTGCGGCAATCCCGCCTTCAGCGCCGCAGTAAGTTGTTCAAGCGTGATCGCTTGCCCGTTTAGTTGCATCGCGCCGTCTTGATAAAGATGCAAAACATACGCGTCGATTTTCTCGGCCTCGGCGCTTTGCGCATTGGGGAGATCGAGCTTCATGCCGGGCTGTTCGATGAAAGTCGTGCTCACCACGAAGAACGTCAGCATCATGAACAACACGTCCACGAGCGAAGTGACGTTGAGGAAAACTCTTCGCCGCGCGCGCGCGCGGGTGCTGCCGCCGAAAGAAATGCCGGTCTCATGAAATTGCACGGTCGGCCTCGAAATGTTTGAGCTTGAGCAGTAACTCCGAAGTGCATCGTTCAATATCCAGCACCAAATTCTCCGCGCGGCTGGTGAAATAATTGAACGCCACCAATGCCGGAATGCCGATCGCCAAACCCGCAATCGTGGTGATAATCGCTTCCGCGATGCCGCCGGAAACTTCGGTCACGTGTCCCACTCCGATTCTTCCGATCACTTCAAACAGCTTGAAAATTCCGAGCACGGTTCCGAACAAGCCCAGCAGCGGCGAGATCGCTGCCACGGTTTCAAGCGTGATCAAGCCGCGTTCGAGCACGCGCACTTCTTGCCGGCCTTGATCGATGATCAGCTCTTTCATTTCCTCGCGCGGCAAATTGCGATGCACCAAAGCCGTACGAATGATGTTCGGCAACGGGCCGCTGTGCTTTTCACAGACCGCGAGCACGAGCGTCGCATCTTTCGGCGAAGTGAGATTCTCCGCGACGGCCATGACTTCAGGGATAAGAATGCGCTTCGTGCGCAACGAAATCGCCTTCTCGATCACCACGGCCAGCCCGACAATGGAACAGAGGCCGAGCGGGATCATCGTGATGCCGCCTTTCACTAAAAATTGCCAGATGGCTTCCATGAAATCTTCCGTATTTTGCGATTATACTCGTTGCGGTTGATTTGTAACTTTCCTCAAATTGTCATTCTGGAAGAATCTTCCCTTGTGCCCGCACCTAAGTGCCCGCACCTACTCTTGTTTCTTAAAAGTGTGCCCTGTGCGAAAAAAATTTCTTCCAGAATGACATTGTACAAAAAAATCGTTTACGGCTCGTCCGCGTTGCGTGAATGGAGGAGCGTGTAGTCGAACTGCGCCGTGACCTCCAAATAGTCTTTCGGAAAATCCGGCGGGAGTTTTTGCAAAGGCACGGACAGCTCGATCGCGCGCATGCTAGTTTGCATCAGCGTTTTGTGGCCGCGGTAATCAATCAACTCCAGGTCACGCAAGCTGCCGTCGCGGTAAATTTTGAAACGCAAAAAAGTTTGGCCGCTGATCAAGCCCATGTGTGTGAACGCCGGCGGCGGATAGATGTTGCTCTGCACTCTCTTCTTCAACCACAGCATATACGGCGCGAAGTTCCACTCATACGTGTCGAGCGAAAAGCTGCCGAGCTGCGGCGCGCGCGAATTGCGTTGATCGCGCAACGCCAATTGCGTCGCAGAAGATTGCGCCGAGGGCGCTTGTTGTCCGGTCAAATACTCTCGGCGAAAAGGCTGGCTAGTGAAATTGTAGTTCTGTGCCGGTTGGGGATGCTGTTCTTTGCGCTCCGCTTTTGCTTCAGCCTGAGAAGAAGAAGCGGATCTGGTGCTGGCCTCGGCCTCGGCAAGCTCGCCTTGCGTATAGGCCGCGCCAAGCGGCAAATCTTGCGGCGCTGCCGGATTTTGCGCGACGGCGCTTTTATCCGAAGCATGCTTGGCATTATCCGGCGTTTCGGTTCGCCGCGCAGAGTTGGGCGTTTCCACGACTTCGAAAACGAGAGGGGGCTTGGGTTGCTCTTCCGGCGCGGAAGCAACAGCTTCGGGCAACAGTTGCAGCACGCGCAAAAAATTGAGCCCCAGGCCCGTGAAAAAATACGCGCACACATGAAACAGCAATGACGCGAGCAGCGCCCAATGAAAGGGATGTTTTTTGATGCTAGCGATCATCATTCACGCTCTTTCCACGGCTTGGCCGTGGAATGCTTTATAGTTTTGCCTGCAATTATTCCGATTCGGGATTGATTTGTAATGCTTTTTTAAAATGTCATCCTGAAAGGAACTTCCCTAGCGCTTGAGACTCTTTCCAGTACGAGTCCCCGTTTTCGGGGCAGAATGACAAATTGAGGAGGAGTCACAAATCAAACTCCAACAAGTCATCGCCTGATGCTGAAGCATCAGACTAGGAGATGCAAGCCTCGTGAACGGGGCTGCCACCCAATCGGCCTCAACCCCGCTCGCGGGGTTTCCACCTTTTAGCCTGATGCTTACAGCATCAGGCGGAGGTTGGCCGCATCATTCGTGCAAAATTCAGGTAGAAACCCTGGCCAAACCAGGGTTGAACGGGGCCGGTTCGCATTACAAAATAAGACGCATGAGGTCGTGCGATAGTTCGATCTCGCCGGAAAAATATTCTCGCACTTGGCTCACGACGTCGGCTTGCAGCGTTTCGGGATAAAGATGCGTGAGCAGAACGCGTTTGCATTGTGCTTGCGCGGCGATGCGTCCCACTTCGCCGGCGGTCAAGTGCGTTGCGGACTCTTGCCCGTTTGGAAAAGAGCATTCGGCGATGAACAAGTCTGCCTCGCGCGCCAATGCAATCACTTCATCGCACGGGCCGGTGTCGCCGGTGTATGCGATGACTTTGTTTTGTGTTTCCAAACGATACCCGTTTGCGGGAAGCCCGTGTTCCATGGAATACGTTTGAATTTGCCAAACCCCGATGCTGAAGCGCTCGCGCAAAACCTCGCGCACGATGATGGCGCAGGGAATACGACGAATCCAATCACCGTAAAAATCGATCATGCCTTCGAAAAAATTCCGGAAGCCGGGCGGGCCATAGATGTGCAATGGCCGATCAGCGCGTTGTTGGCCTTCGCCGTGCAAGGCCCAAAGCAGCGGCGGCAAGTCCGCAATGTGATCGAGGTGCAAATGTGAAAAGAGAATCGCATCCACGCGCAGCATCGGCAAACCCGCTTCGAGGCCGCGGCGAATCACGCCGTCGCCGCAATCTAAAAGCAGAAAACTTTCGGGCGTGATGAGGGCATAGCCGGACATGCTGCGGTCCTTGAGCAGCACACGCGTGCCGGAGCCGAGGACGAAGAGTTCGAGAGGCATGAGAGGATTCAAAAAAGAGCTTTGGGCGGTCAAGCCGGTTCTTTATAGTGGCCGTGGTGATAAAAATTGTGTTAATCAAACCGCGAGAGGTTTATGCCTGCAACAACTTTAAAAAAAGCCGCGAAAGAATTAGGCGTTTCGTTGAATGACGCCGTCGTTTATAAGAAACGAGGGAAGAAAGCTATTATTGAGATCGAGCTTAATCTTTCGCATACAAAAAACGGTAAAAAAAAGATGCCCGATGTGTTTGACAATATCCTCGCAATGGCGGAAAATGTTGGCATTAAAGACTGGGCTTTGAATCACGACTTTTATCTTTATGGCGCTCCCCAACGTAACGGTGCGAAACGTGATGCTCAACCGGTTTGAAGATTCTTCGGTTTTGATCGCTATTACAACGTTAAGTTCTGAAATTGATTCCAATACTCAGCCTGTCATTCTGGAAGAACCTTCCCTAGCACTGGAGGCGCAACTCAGTAACAGGAGAAGTCCCGAGCACGAGGGAAGGTTCTTCCAGAATGACAATGAAGAGGGGCACGCTCGATTTAACATTGTCGTGCTAGTCAAGCCCTCCACTACCTCGTAAACCTATCCCGCCAACTCTCCGGCAAGAACCTTTGCGCGAAGTGCCACATCACATAACATTCAACGGCGAAAGCAAGAAAGCCGAGAAAGCCGTACAGGGGCATTTCAAAAATTTTCGGCTCGCTGAAGTATGGCAAGGTGTAGACCCACTTCGTTCCCGCCCAATAATTCCAAAACTCCCAGAGCACACCACAAATCAAGCCCGCGGCGAAGAGCGAGAGCAGTTTCTGCACGCTGCCTTGTTCGAACGCGCGCAACAACGAAGATTGTTGCTTGCGATAGTTGAACGAGTCGAGCAATAAGAAAAAGCCCACCCACACGAACACGAAGAGATACTTTGCGATCTCCGCGGGCACGAGCAAAGGCACGGCACAAAAAATGAATCCGAGGCCGATCAAGACAATATGCAGCCCATGTGGTATGGTGAGCACGTTGCCGCTTTCGCGTTTTCTCCCAAACGTGGCCTTCCGAAATGCGCCCAATTCGTCGAGCACAGCGCTGGTCATGAGCACGCCGGGATAAACCGTCGCAAAGGCCCAAATGAATCCACCCATGCGTTTCACCATATTCGCCGGCAGATTGACGTAGGCCCAATTGCGCAGATGAAGATTGTAGCCTTCGAACATGAACCAAAAAATATCGGAGACGAGCAGCATTGCCAAAAAAGTTTTGGTGTGCTCAAAAATAAATGAGTCTCCGCGCAGTCTTACCAGCAACGCGTCGAGGAAAAATATATAGCCGGTCCATTGCAACGGCGTGAACCAGTTATAGAAGGGATCGATCTGCGCGATCATGAAGCCTTGCGAGATCAGCATGGCCGCCAAACCGGCGTAGCCATACCAGGGAAAGCGCGCGGGGGGGAGCGTGCGCGGGGCTGCGGGCGCCGAAGTGCTCATCGCATTTCCTCGCACTAGTTGCAAAATTCCGGCGTGAACTGCATGCGCTCGGACAGGATGCGAATAAAGCGCGAGCGATAAAGCAATTCGAAAGTTTCCTCTTTGCCGGGGAAGAGTTGCAGCGCTTGCGCGCGGGCTTGGCGCATGAGGGCACACGCTTCGAGGAAAGAAGTTTGAGGCTGGGCGAGTAAGGCGCAGGTCACGTCGATCATGCTGCGGAGTTGCGTGAGTTTCTGCTGTTCATCGAGGAGTTCACGGAGTCGATCTTCCGGGCGGTTCTTCTAAGTTGGAAAT